>NZ_CAPDXS010000100.1:0-20378 GCF_948601915.1 uncultured Acetatifactor sp.
CACCATCGAAATCCAGAATCTTTTAAATCATCAACTCTATACAGGCCTTTCACATCTATAAGCACTTTCTCATCATCAGGCACCATTTTGAAAAATTTATTAATATCCGAGAGCCGCAATACCTTAAATTCATTGTGCGCAACAGCAACGATTATACAGTCGGCATCAACCACATCCTCCATATCAGTAAGCCTTACTCCATATTCATGTATTGCATCTCGCTCAGAAGCCCATGGATCCACTACACTTGGATCAATGCCATATTTATTAAGTTGCTTTATAATATCATCAACTTTGCTGTTTCTTATATCAGGACAGTTCTCCTTAAAGGTGAGGCCAAATATAACAACCTTGCTTTTCTTAGGGGCCTGGCCTGCTTCAATCATTTTTTTAATGGCAGTGTTGGCAACGTATGCACCCATGCTGTCATTGACAATACGACCATTCAGGATAATCTGACTATGATAGCCGAGCTTCTCAGCCTCATATGTAAAGTAGTATGGATCAACTCCAATACAATGTCCCCCAACTAAACCCGGCCGAAACCCGAGAGCATTCCATTTGGTATTCATGCCGTCTACAACTTCATTTGTATCTATATCCATACGGTCAAACACCATAGCCAACTCATTCATAAATGCAATGTTAATATCTCTCTGGCTGTTCTCCACAACCTTAACCGCTTCCGCTGTACGAATACTTGAAACGGGATAAGTTCCAGCTTTGATTACAATATTATAGACATCCTGTATTTCTGCCAAGGATTCTGTATCCATACCGGAAACAATTTTTTGAATATTTTCCAAGCAGTGAACCTTATCACCAGGATTTATACGCTCGGGGCTGTATCCTACCTTAAAATCCACGCCACACTTAAGACCAGACTCACGCTCAAGAATTGGAATACATACATCCTCTGTGCAACCGGGATATACTGTAGACTCATAGACAATGATAGAACCTGGCACCAGGTTACGACCCACTATTTCAGATGCACCAATAACTGGCTTGAGATCTGGCGTGTGGTCAGTGTTTACAGGTGTTGGTACTGCCATAATAATAAATTTTGCTCTTCTCAAATCCTTTTCATTAGATGTAAATTCAACGCTAGTCTGAGATATCGTCTCATCTCCCACCTCTTTTGTTGGATCAATGCCGGATTTATACAGAGCAATCTTTTCATCATTTAAATCAAAGCCTATTACGTGGATACCTTTTTGTGCAAATGCTACTGCAATTGGCATACCAACATATCCAAGTCCTACAAGAGCCAGATTTTCTTCTTTATCTATAATCCTATTGAACAATCTCATTTTCTTCCCTCCATTCATTTTGTGGTACAACCGCTGAATATATTCTTCCATCACTCCAGTAGATGATGAATGATTACGTTGCAGGGTTCATGGTTTCATGCATCATCATCTTTTGAAAATTAATATAGCGGTCATAAACTATTTATAACCATCAGTGCGTTATTAACCATTTTGTCAATAGTCAAAAACTTTTTTACAAACTCACGAGCATTACTACCAAGTCGAGACATTTCTTCAATAGAGAGTCTTTCAATCTGTGTTATACAATCCTCCATGTCTGAAAATAATAAACCATTTTCTCCAGACTTTATGTAAGCATATTCAACACCTTGTTTTGTTTCTTCACTTCTTTGAAAGGTCAAAACCGCTTTTCCATAAGCCATAGCTTCAACAATAGAAAGCCCCATCCAACTGGGTTGATAATAAGCGTCTGCCATAGTAAATAATTCGTGTTTTTTTTCAGTATCATAAACTGCACCATAGTCATATACATTTGGGTATAAAGAAAAATCTGGCTTGTTTTTCCCATTCCCAATAATGATAAAACCAAACTTATCTGAATCAAGCCTATGTATAGTATTAAGCAGTAAATCTATTCTTCTATAGATTGACTCAAACCTAGCACAAAAAATAAAAATAATTTCTTCTTTTATACCATATTTTCTTTTTAGTTCGTCTTTTAACCCAGGAAATTTATAATCAACAATGGATTTAACTCCTGACAATGTGTTGTTCAAAGCAACCATCATTTTATTCGGAAACCTATCGTTCCACATTTTCTTTTCTTTTTCCGTGTAGAACAATACTCCATCCGCCATATTAATCATCAATTTTAACTTCCAGTCAGGTTGCTTTTCTTCTTTTAGATACCTCTTTACAGATATTCCCTGCCCCCATAAAACAAGCTTTTTCTTGTGAATCCTCTTTGTAAACAAAAGAATCCATGTTGTTATATGCGCAAAATGAAGCGGCAGAACCAATCCTTCATACTGGGTTTTAGTCAAATAGAATGGATTATATATCAGGATACCCTTGACACTAATATTAGGCAAATAACCAATTTCTTTATCCGACACATTGAACCCATTTTTCTTTGCCATTTCTAATGTATTATATACAAAAATATCCATCCGCCTTAAATTTTTTTCAAGACTCTCAAAGAATTCATTTCTGTAATGGGGTACATATGGCTGTAAAATAGCAATACTTTTCATTGATAGTTATCCTTCAGTTTTAATGACTATAACACTAATAAACCACTCTGCAATTATTTATAGATTCAATCACTTAACACCTTTTGGTATAGCTTAAGGTATTCCTTATAGCATCGACTCCTGTCAAAATTCCGAGTAATTTTATTACAATTATATTTTGCTGTCTTCATCGACAATATTTTAGATTTCATCGCTTCAATATCTCCCTGTGGAATAACTGCTCCAATCTGATCGGTAATAATCTCTGGCCCACCACCTGTTCTATACATCAGAACTGGTGTCCCACAAGCCAATGCTTCTAAGTTTACACTGGGGAAATTATCCTCATATGTTGGATTGACAAATATATGTGCTGCACTGTAAACTTCAGCAAGTTCCCTGCTGTCATATGTCCTTTCAATTCCTAAAATATTACCAGGAATTTGTTTTTTTTGCTTTTTTGTCAGCCCAACGACTACTGTCTTATAATCATCCGGCAAAATATTAGAAAGCTTTATAATATCTGCTAATCCTTTTCGGGAATCCCAAGTCCCTGCTACCCCCAGAACAATCTTTTTACCAATAAGATTATTCCTTTTTACCCAATCCCCGTGCACTGGCTTAAATGTGTCCAAATCCACACCATTTCTAATAACTTCAATCGGATATTTTCCCATATAGGACTGCATAGCCAAATTTTTCATCCATTGCGACGGACTAACCAGAACCATCTTTCCAATACTAGTAAAAAGATTTCTTTTTGTTCGGAAATTCCATACACAATTATCCTTATATAGGCTGGCAGGATACCTATTCCTCTGTTCACAATTTTGACATCCTGTCTTCCACTTCATGCATCCTATAAACTCAAAATTACAACAATGTCCCGTGAAACTCCAACAATCATGTAGTGTCCAAATTACTGGTTTGTTATATTCTCTCAGAAAATTAAATAACAATTCTATATTAATATAGTAACCATGTAAGTTGTGAAGGTGAATTATATCTGGATTATAATCTATAATCCGCTCAATCAGCTTTCTTGTAGGAAGTTTTGAATAAAAGCCAGCCTTGTCGGTAAAACGGGTCATGATTCCATCCGCATAAACACTCCATATAGAGCCAAACTGAATATGATGAATATCTTTCGCTATGGCATTCCTTGTAAACGCAACCAAACTATCATGACCGTTATCGCGGAGAGTTCGAGAAAGATCGGCTGCTATCTTCCCTGTACTCAAATTGCCAAAGGTATTAATCTGTAAAATCTTCATCACTATCACCTTACACCCTTATCTTTACAACTTCAGAAGTTCCTCTGCATACCTCTCTATACTCATATTTCTACCCAGATTTTTTTCCAGGTACTTGCGCCCGTTCATACCCATCTGCATTACTTTTTCAGTATTAGCATTGTCTATGTACCAATGAATAATTTCTTCCACATCACTATATCCTCCCGGTTCGCAACACTTCCCACAATCGCTGTTCTCAATAAGGCATCTGATTTCCGTTCCGGCTTCAAGGCATCCAATCATCGGCTTTCCAACTGCCATGATTCCATATGCTTTAGATGGGCAGCTTACGCCCTTTATTCCCTTTGCATTCACACACCAATGAACATCCCCTGCATTAAGGCTATAGATTATATCTGCTTTCTCCTGATATGGAATAAATACTACATTGTCCATATGGTGTTCATTCACATAAAGCACCAGTCTATCCAGCATTGAACCTGCTCCAACAAAGGCAAAAAGCACTTCTCGTCTATCCACTGCCCTTGTCCCGGTTTTGAACTTTCCAATAACCTTAATTAGATTTTCAAGATCATAATATAGACCAATATTTCCAGAATACATAATAACGAATTTATCATCCAGTCCATACTTTCTTTTAAACTCAATTACACCTGGATGATTCTCTGGCAGTGGGTAAATCCTACTTTCATCGACCCAATTATTAATCATCAATGTATTAGGAACTCTCTTCCCCACAAAACGGTTTTCCATTGTCTCAACAAGGTCACGTCCCACTGTGATGACAAGGTCGCTCTGCCTGCAGCTGAATTTATCAATCCACATCATGATATCCGTTAGCTTTCTATTCATTGTATAGCCAACAGAGATTAACTGCTCTGGATTGAAGTCCTGAATGTTATAAATATACTTAGCATGCTTTACCCATTTTCCCCATACTCCTAGCAATCCCCCAAGAATAGGTGGTTGAGAAATGGAGAATATATAATCCATCTTTCCAACTCTGAAAGTGGCACCCATTGCACCAAAAAAATAAGAAATGATATTTCTAATGCGGCTCTTCTTATCAGCCTTTCTAAATTCTGGTACTCGGATACGGAGAATCTTCACTCCATTAATATTTTCTTCATAGTATCTTCTTATCTTATACCTATTGTCAATAATTCCAAGATAAGAAGGCACCACACAAATTATTGTAATGTCAAATCTATCTTTTATGCTCTCTGCAAGTTCACAGAGAATCTGTCCTGTCGAAGCAGCATCTGGTATGTAATAGTGTGCATAAATCAACAGTTTATTACCATTCCTGTATTTCTTTGCTAAATTATTTTCAGTACTTATCATTTTCAGACCATCCACTAAAATAGCTTTTAAGTTATTCCCATCCTCTCAAGCAAGGCCCATAAACCCCCCACCCCTTATGATAAACCAACCCCTCCGCCCCCTTGATCATATACCGCACCGTACTGGCGCAATGCTCCCTGCACTCCCGGTAGAACTCCTCCGGAAGCCCCACATACTCCTGCAGTTGCTCCAGCACATACCCGCACTTCTGATAGAGATACCCATTCCCATACCTTTCCAGGCATTCCAACAGCTTGTCCGCGTCCAACCGCGGCAGCCGCATGATGCATTCCACTGTATCCTCCAGCCCGGCCTCTCCCTGGAAGCTGTGCAGGCTGTCCACCACTGTCTGCTCCAGGCCGGTGGCCCGGGTTCCCGCGACCCATGCTGTGCTGGCCCCGGCCTTGGCATGCACCCTCCGGTAGAATACCCCGTTATACCGGAAATCGGTGAACCGCGTCCCGGTGGCCACGAAGACCTCGTTCCCCCGCCTGGGGGCATACCCCCACACCTCGAAGGCGCTTCCCAAGGCGACATACGCATCGGGGAACAGCCTGCTGCCAATCTGGTATCGGTTCAGCGCAGGCTCCCCCGTCTCCGCGTCCATCACGGTGTACAGATTGCGGTGTATCCTGTCGATATACCCCTTCCTCTGGTAATCATTCACCAGATAAGCCACCGCCGACCGGTCTCCCACCATGTCAGCCACGTCCTGCAGGGTAAAACACCCCAGTTCCCGCATCCTTTCATAATGCTCGACAACCGAAAGCCGCTCCCGCTTTCGATTGTACGGCCCGGCAACAGAATCCTGTCCTTGCTTCCGACTATATGATTTATGACAATTTGCAGCTATCTCCGGCATTCCACACTCCATATCCATCCATCACATCAGCCTGTTCCCATCCATGGCAGCAAGACCATGGAGCCATTCCCCAAGCGGCCATGGCACATGTCATGAAGGTTCGTCTTACTGGCTTGTAAGGCGAACTTTTTGGGCCCTGCCGGCTCCGAGAAGCCTGTTTCAGGAATGCTCTGAAAGTTGTTGCTGCAAGAAAACTACGATAATTCAGCAAATATTTTCCGACAGAATATATAAAAAGAATCTGGAAATCCGATGGAATTTAGAAGATATTGACAAAAATGAAAATAAGCTTGCACTGCACCCATATAAGGTATAAAATGTTAGAAGCAATAAGAATGTTCGCCTTACAAGCCAGTAAGGCGAACTTTTTTTATATAAGAACCTCCTAAATCCCCTCCTCCCAGGCCTTAAACCACCGCCAATCCCAATGACCCACTTTCCCTGCCCGGCAGAAACCACTTGTGCAAGCAGCAGAAAACAGTATAATACAATTATGGATAACAAAACCGGCGCCACAGACCGGCGGAAGGAGGCCCCCATGGAACACACCATCAATTTCAACGAAATGAACCTCTATGTGAGATATGTCCAATATATAGAAGGAGACGTCAACTATTATCTCCCCTGGCGCATTTTGTACGACAACTTCCTCTTCTTCGTGGACAGCGGCTCCATCACATTGTCCTTTGAAGACCAGGATATCGAATTCCGGGAGAACGAGCTGTGCATCATCCCCCCTTTCCTGAAGAACCGGCTGAAGATAACGCCCGGGCAGCACTGCTGGTACTATGGCGTCCACTTCGATTTCTTCTACGATGATTCCGAATCCTTCAACGAGGATGTCTATATTCCGGAGAACCTGGGATTGGTCAAGGCAGACCTGATCGAGATGCCCGTGGACAAAAAGCTTGCTGGGAGAACTGTCTATTCCCTCAACGGCATCTCCTTCCCCACCAAGATACTGATACATGACCATGCCCGGCTCCGGGAGCTGTTCGCCAGGCTGCTGGCCCGGTTCCAGAGCCAGTGCTTCGGCCATGAAATCCTGGTGAAGTCCCTGTTCTACGAGCTGATATACATGGTCATACAGGAGGTCCACAATCCCCCTGAGAGCAACGGCCTGGACGGCGCGGAAGTGGTGAACCGCTACCTCCAGAGCCTGATGAACAGCCAGGAGGAGCGCATGGACATGGCTCAGATCGCCCTGGAATACGGCATGCCGCCCCAGAAGTTCCGCGCCATCTTCAAGAGCGTCATGTCCAGGACGCCCAAGGCCTATGCCATCGAATGCCGGATTCAGAAGGGCAAGGAGCTGCTCCAGACCGGGCGGTACAATGTAAGCGAAGTGGCATATATGCTCGGCTATGACGACGTCTTCTATTTCAGCAAGCTGTTCAAGCGGAAAGTGGGCATATCGCCCAAAAAGTATGCGGATACATGTATAAAGTAAGCCCTTTTGTCTAAAAGTACAAATTATCGCCCTTTTTGTACATGGCATTTTTACAAAATGGGTACTATAATCCTCTTGACAACTGTAAATCAGCAGACGAAAGTCAGGAGGATTTATTATGGCAAAGAAAAGAACGCTGAAACTTTTATCCATCGTCTGTGCCGCTGCGTTTTTCACCGGCGCATGCGGTTCCGGCGGCGGGGACGCCTCTTCGGATCCATCCGGCAGCCAGCAGGAAAGCAAGACCGAGGGCACGGCCTCTGGCCAGTCAGATGAGAAGCCTTCGGAGGAATCTTCCGAAAGCGCCGCGAACGACCAGGCTGCAGACAATGGCGGCCTCATCACCATCACCACCGTGGTGAGCCTGTCGGATGCCATGCAGCAGTACATCGGCGTAAAAGACGATGTACAGACCAACAATAGCTGGTACAACGGCTATGAAAAGGATTTGGGCATCCATGTGGAGAATCTGTGGTCCGTACCGGGCACCCAGTATCAGGATAAGCTGAACGCCCAGATATCCGCCGGCGATATCCCGGATGTGTTCAACGTGAGCAGCTCGCAGCTCAAGACTCTGGTGGACAACGGCATGGTCATGGAGCTCACCGACCTGTTCGAGCAGAATGCCAGCGACTTCACCAGAGAGATGATGGAAGCTGACGATTATACCGCACTGGAGCAGTGCAAGATGAACGGCGGCCTGTATGCGCTCCCCAACGTAGGCGGCAACCATGACAATGTACCGATTATGTGGATCCGCAGGGACTGGATGGAGAAGCTGGACAAGAAAGCTCCCACCACTCTGGCAGAGCTGGAAGACCTGGCCCAGGCTTTCGTCTCGGAAGACCCGGATGGAAACGGACAGGACGACACCTATGGCATCGCGCTCTCCAGCGATGTATACGGCAATGCTTTCTGCGACTTGACCGGCATCATGGAAATCTTCGGCGCGCACAGCGGTTGGGTGGAGAAGGACGGCAAGGCTGCTTTCGGCCTGGTGCAGCCGGAAATGAAGAGCGTACTGGAGACCGTGCACAGGTGGTATGAGTCAGGCATAATCGATCAGGAGTTCATCGCCAAGGACACCAGCAAAGTGTCCGAGGATGTCGTCGCGGGTAAAGTGGGCATCACCTTCGGTTCCCACGGCAATGCTTTCTGGCCCTTCCCGGATGCCAGGAGCCTGAATCCGGATGCGGACTGGATGCCCTATCCGATTCCCGGTCTCGACGGAGCCCTGCCCCAGGTCATGGTAAGCGGCAGCGCAAATGGCTACTATGTGATAAGCATAGACTGTGAGCATCCTGAGGCAGTCATGGACATGTACAATTATTTTTATCAAAAAGATTGCGCACTATCGCCTGATTATGATAATACCTATCATATCACTGGCGTTGTAGGGGATCACCCTGAATGGGCAATGGACTGGGCGGTATTAAAGACCTTCTACCCACAGCAGAATCTTTACATCCACCGGGGTGTGAAGGCCTACCTGGAAGGGGATGAATCCCAGCTGGAGAATTCCTGGGTATCCGATAACGCCGGGCAGGTAGAGGCATACATGAACGACCCGGAGAACAACCCCTCCTACTACGCAACATATATCTGGAGCGGCCCCGAAGGCGCGTTCTCCGTTGTGGAAAGCTATGAGCAGAACAACCAGAGGCTCCAGAACCTGTACACTCTGGGCAATACGGAGGGCATGGCGGCCTACAACGTGATTCTGGACCAGTTGATCAGAGAAAACTATACCAAGATGATAACCGGCGACACTCCTGTGGACAGCTTCGATGATTTTGCCGCCCAGTGGGCCTCCCTGGGCGGAGAGCAGATCACCCGGGAAGTGAACGAGCTGATCGGCAGATAAACGGACGCGCGGGGAGGGACAGGCACCTGTTTCTCCCGCGTTCCCATAAGAGAAAGGAGCGATTGCATGAATGGCAAAAAAGCGAAGCCGTCTTCCGGAACCGACAGCTTCCTGAAGCGTTTTTCCGCGGGCTTCAAGCGTCAATGGGTGCTCCACCTGATGCTGCTGCCCATGGTCATCCTTCTGCTGGTATTTTCGTATTATCCGATGTCCGGAATTCTGATAGCTTTTGAACGGTACAATCCTCGCCTCGGATTCTTCCGTTCCCCCTGGGTGGGGCTGGACAATTTTAAATATGTATTCAGGATGCCGAATACCGGCCAGATATTATACAATACTGTCTTCATCGCTTTCATGAAGATGCTGCTGGGCCTGGTGGTGCCGATCCTCTTCGCCATTCTGCTGGACCTGGTAAAGCACAGCGGGTATAAGCGGAGCATACAGACCCTGATCTACATCCCCTACTTTCTGTCCTGGATCGTCTTAAGCGGGATTCTGATCGATATCCTGTCCCCGTCCACGGGCATCGTGAACCAGGTCCTGGGAAGGTTCGGCATAGAACCGGTCTTTTTCCTGGGCAGCGAAAACGCGTTCCCCTGGGTGCTGATCGTCTCCGATGTGTGGAAGGGCTTCGGATACGGGACCATCGTGTACCTTGCGGCAATCACCTCCATCGACATGGAGCTGTACGATGCCGCCAAAATCGACGGGGCCAACCGCTTAAAGCAGGTGCGGTATGTGACATTGCCCGGCATCACGCCAATCGTCGTGCTGATGGCCACCCTGAGCCTTGGAAATATCCTGAACGCAGGCTTCGACCAGATTCTGAACCTGTACAATCCAAGCGTCATGAGCACCGGGGATATCATAGACACCTTTGTCTACCGCATCGGCCTCCAGAACAACCAATACGGCATCGCCAGCGCCATGGGGCTGTTCAAATCAGTGGTCTCCTTCGCGTTCATTTCCATCGGATACACGCTTGCCTATAAATTCGCCGATTACCGGGTATTCTAGGAGGTTTGTCCATGCAAGAAAAGAAAGAAAAGCAAAAATACACCAGCAAGCATGTCCGGAACGGCAGCCTTGTTTTCGACATCTTCAATTATGTCTTCCTCGGGGCAGCCGCCATCGTCTGCCTGCTGCCCATCATCAATGTCCTGGCCATCTCATTTTCCAGCTCCGCAAAAGCCAGCGCCGGGCTGGTAGGCCTGGTTCCGCTGGAGTTCAATCTGCAGTCCTATAAATACGCCCTTACGAAGCCCCAGTTCCTCACCTCATTCCTGACTTCTGTGAAGCGCGTGATTCTGGGCCTCGTCATCAATATGACCTGCACGGTCCTGACAGCATACCCGCTGTCCAAAAGCTCCAGGGAGCTGAAAGGCAGGAATATCTATGCCTGGTTCATGTTCATCACCATGGTTTTTTCAGGCGGCCTTATCCCTCAGTTCATGGTGGTGAATCAGCTAAATCTCATGAACACAATCTGGGCCTTGATCCTGCCCGGAGCCGTGCCCGTGTTCAACGTCATCATATTGATGAACTTCTTCAAGCAGATTCCGAAGGAAATCCAGGAATCGGCCATGATGGACGGCGCCGGGCACCTGCGCATCCTGGCTCAGCTCTATCTGCCCCTGTCCCTGCCATCCCTGGCCACCATCACCCTGTTCACCGTGGTGGGCCACTGGAACGAATGGTTCGCGGGCATGATCTACATGACGGATCCGGCCAATTATCCGCTGCAGACCTATCTGCAGAGCATCATCGTCGTCCGCGACACCGCCCTGCTGGCCACCGCCAGCAAGGAGACCCTGGAGATGATGAGCACCGTATCAGACCGCACGCTGAAGTCGGCCCAGATATTCATCGCGGCCGCACCCATTTTGGCCGTCTATCCTTTCGTGCAGAAATATTTCATGAAGGGCTTGACCGTGGGCAGCGTCAAAGGCTGAATGAAACAATCGCAAAGGCTGCCCGCAGGCACCGGACGGGCATGAAAAAAGAAAGGAAACCATTTTTATGAAAACCTACGACATAGCCGCCTACATATGGCCGGCCTACACCGGCGACGAGCCCCGCACCCGGATGTTCTGGCCCCAGGGCATGGGTGAATGGCAGTCGGTGAAGGATGCCGTGCCGAAATTCCCCGGCCATAGCTGGCCCAGGAAGCCCCTCTGGGGATACGTGAACGAGGCCGACCCCTATGTGATGGAGATGGAGATCGCGGCCGCGGCCGACCACGGGGTGAATGTATTCATCTACGACTGGTACTGGTATGACGACAGACCGTTTCTGGAGAATTGCCTGAACGATGGCTTTCTGAAGGCCGGGAACCGTGACCGCATGAAATTCTACCTGATGTGGGCCAACCATGACGCCAACAACCTCTGGGACAAGCGCCTGTCCCAGGATCAGAAGAATGTCATCTGGAAGGGCGCCACGGACAGGCAGGGATTTGAACGGGCCTGCCGCCGGATCATAGACCGGTATTTCAGCCAGCCCAACTACTACCGCATCGACGGTGCGCCGGTGTTCCAGATTTACGACCTGTGCAATCTGGTGGAGGGCTTGGGCGGCATGGAGGAGACGGCGCAGGCCCTGAAATGGTTCCGGGCGGAGACCGTCAGGGCCGGGTTCCCGGATCTGCACCTGCAGCTCACCGTATATGGCCGGGTGCCGGACCTGTCCGGCGTGGACTCCGGGGACAGGGGAAGCTACAGCGGCATAGGAAGCCTGCTTGGCTTCTCCAGCATCAGCCACTACCAGTTCGTCCATTTCACCGATATCGACAGAGACTACGGGGAGATCCTCGCGGATGTGAAGGCAGAGTGGGCGCGGCTGGAAAGCCAGTGGGACATCCCCTACTTCCCCCATGTCTCCGTAGGCTGGGACAACAATCCGCGGTTCACCGGCATGCGGGAGGGCATCGTAAAGAACAATACCCCGGAGGCGGTGAGGCAGGCCCTGCTGATGGCAAAGGCCTACGCCGACGCACATCCCGGGCAGCCGCCCCTGATTACGGTCAACAGTTGGAACGAGTGGACGGAGACCAGCTATCTGGAGCCCGACGACCTGTACGGATACGGCTATCTGGAGGCCATCCGGGAAGTGTTCGCCGCCCCGGAGGGCTCCCTGTAAAAAAATCCGCCCGGACGCCTCCGGGCGGAATCTTTTAGCTTTTCTTTTCCCTATTCTCCATGTTCCCCACGCTTTTCCCTGTCCTTTCCGCGGACGATCCCGTCCAGGGTCCTGTACAGCTTATCCACCTCCACCGGCTTGGACAGATGGCCGTTCATGCCGCATTCCACGGATTTCTTCAGGTCATCGTCAAAGGCATTGGCGGACATGGCCACAATGGGTATGGTCCTGCAGTCCTCCCGGTCCATGGCACGGATGGCGCGGGTGGCCTCCAGGCCGTCCATCACCGGCATCAGGATGTCCATCAGAATCGCGTCATAGGTACCTGGCTTCGTGGAGCGGATCCTCTCCACGGCCTGGGCCCCGTCGTAGACGCAGTCCACCGCGAAGCCCCGCTCCTCCAGCAGGCACTGGGCAATCTCCGCATTGATTTCATTGTCCTCCACCACCAGGATATGATAGCCCTCGAAGGACACCGCCTCCTGCCTCTCCTCCGTCTGCCTTTTCTGTCCCAGCCCAAGCCGGATGGCGAAGCTGAAGGTGCTGCCCTCCCCGGGCTCGCTGTCCAGGCGGATCGCGCTGCCCATCATCTGGATCAGGCGGCTGCTGATGGAAAGGCCCAGGCCCGTGCCCTGCTGTTTGGAGGGATTCCTGCCGGAGGCCTGCTCAAAGGAACGGAAGACTCTGTCCCTGTCTTCCTTTGCGATGCCGATTCCCGTATCCCGCACCGCGAAGGACACCAGGATCCCTTCTTCCCCGGCCTCCTTCTCCCAGACCTCCAGCGTCACCCTTCCCCTCACCGGCGTGAACTTCACTGCGTTCCCCAGGAGGTTGATCAGCACCTGGCTGATCCGCATACGATCCGCATACAGCCACTGATGGGCCAGCCGGATGTCCTGCACGAAGTCGATCTCCTTTGCCGCTACCTGAGGCGCTACCAGCTCCTTTATGGTATCCAGCATGTCGTAGATATCGAAATCGTCCGCCTCCAGCTTCATCTTCCCGCTCTCGATCTTGGACATGTCCAGGATATCGTTGATCAGTCCCAGCAGATAGCCGGAGGAGGACTGTATCTTCTGCAGGCAGTCCATGATCCGCTCCTGGCCCTGCCCCTGCTGCAGCGCGATCTCCGTCATGCCGATGATCCCGTTCATAGGCGTCCGTATCTCATGGCTCATGCGGGACAGGAATTCCGACTTCGCCTTGCTGGCGATGTCGTATTGCTGCTGGTTCATCTGGCTCTGGATCACCCTGCCCAGCTCCGCCAGGTTCTGGTGCCGCTCAGAGTCAAGGGCCTGTTCCTGCCCAAGGCCCAGGATACAGATGTTCCCCATATAGCTGCCATTGTCGTACATGGGCAGCGCCGCGCCGTACTGCCCGGGCGCCACGCCCAGAAAGCACTGCAGAAGCTCCAGAGCGCTGTCCTCCCCGGAGAACCACTTTACCTCCTCCTGGCCCAGCCAGCCGCGGAAGGCCTCCCTGTCCTCTTCCCTGTATTTCCGCACGTTCCCCGCCGGGGACTCCCCGTCCGCCCGCCACTGGTATTCCAGGTAATTCGCGGAGAAATCCTCCCGCAGCACGGACACCAGCACTGCTTCGGCCTGATAGTATCTGCCGATCTTGCGCAGCATCAAGGTCATCTGGGCCGGGAAATTCGCTCCCTTGCCGAACAGGTTCAGCGCTATGGACACCAGGCCCACGTCCTCCCCGTAGTCCAGGCTGATGATCTCCCGCCCCTGCAGGGCCGGAAGCTCCCGGCGCTCCCGCTCCGGGATATCCTCGCAGAAGACATACCCTCTTCCCGGACCGGACAGCGCCTGCCTCCCGGCCAGCTTCGCCATGCGGATCAGGGCTTCCGTCCCATGCTCCTTCACGCCGCAGACCAGCCCTGCGCACACCGCTACGTCGAAGCGCTCCCTGTCAAAGTCCGCCCCGGCCCTTTCCAGCAGCCCTTCGATCCACTCCGAGGCCTCTTTCCTGTCCGCCTGATCCAGCCATATGACGAACTCGTCCCCGTCCAGCCGCAGCGCCACTGTCCTCCGCCCTGTCTGTGCCGTATACGCCCGGCAGCGGCTCCGGATCAGGTCTCCCAGCCCCTCCAGCACCATATCCCCGAATACGATGCCGTTCTTCTCATTGGCCTCCTTCAGCCGTCCCACCAGAAGGTCCGCCATGACGCCGCTGCCAAGACCCGCCCTTCTGTCGGCCTCCACCTGCTCCAGGCCCGCGCTGAAGGTATACACGCCCGTGATGCCGTCCATTGCGTTCCTCCTGCGCTGTTCGGCCTCCCTCTCCTTCTGCTCCTGGATGTTGCGGATGCTCCCCACAAGCTTGCGCCGCATGCCGTCCGTATCATAGACCGCCTTGCCGGATACCGCCACCCACCGATAGTCCGAATCGCTGGGCCATTTCAGCCGGAATTCCATGTACGCCTTATCTTCCATGCCCTGCAGGATCCGGACAGCCTCCTCCCTGTCCGCGTCGTGGATGCAGTCGGGATTCACGAAGCCGCTCTTGTATTCACGGCAGTCCCACAGCCCGCTCATGGTCTCATGGTTCACGATGTCCAGCTCGTGCTTCTGCACGTCATAGGAGAAGAACACGTCCTTGGAGGACTCCAGTGCCACGCGGTAGCGCTCCTTCTCCTCCAGGAGGATGTTCGCTGCCTCCCGCTGCTGCTCCGACAGGTTCTTCACCACATCATACAGGGCATCTATCTCCAGGATGTTGGAAGGCCTGAATTCCAAAAGGCCCTCCCTCCCGCGGCTGATGCACTGCATCAGATACTGGAAGGGCCTGGTCAGGTGCCTGACCACAAGATAGATGCCCAGCACGCCGAAGAGCAGCCCGATGAGGATGGCCACCACCAGCCAGAGATAGAGCTGGCGGCCCATCCCGAAGAGGTCCTCCTCCGTATCCAGCCCCAGGAGCACCCATTCCGTATCCTCATAGGGCGCATTGTTGCCGTAGAGCTTCAGGGGGCAGGCCACCGCGTACACGTTCTGCCGCTCCAGCCGCACATCCCCCACCTGCCACAGATTGCCGTAGCGGGTCCCTCGCAGCTCCAGCTCCCTCCCTGAGGACCTGGCCAGGTTGGAGAGGATCCCCTTTCCCACCATGGGCCTGTAAAGGCCGTCGCCGTCCCTGACCGCCAGCAGATACCCTGACTGCTGCTGGTCATTGAGCTCTGCCACCGGGAAATAATCGTAGAGCCGTCTGCTGGAAATCTCTACGCCGATTATGCCGTACACCTGCCCCTCATGCCGCAGCGGCACGGAGTATGTAATCATTTCATAGGAGTCCGTCCCGTCCTTCTCCAGATAGAAGGGCAGCGACCAGTACCCCAGGTCCGCCGTGTCCGCATCGGCATGTTCCGTCCCCGCCCTCCAGGGCTCATAGAAATAGTTGTCCGCAGCCTCCCTGCCCTGCCCCTCCATGCGGAAGCGGGTAGTCCAGGAGGTGTCCAGGGGGATGTCCCACTTCCTGGACAGGAGCTTGCTGCCCCGCTCCAGAAGCAGGTCCGTGCCGTTGGCGGGATTGGTATCCGGGTCGGAATCCCTGACGAAGAAGCCGGCGAACTCCCCGGGCTCCCGCATATCCGTTCCCGTCAGGACCAGGAAGATGCCTGTGGTGGAATGGCTCTGCAGAATGTCCAGGCATTCCGGGAAAAACAGCTCCAACAGCTCGTTCTTCCTCTCCTCCGAGGCAAGCAGCCCCTCCAGGCTCAAATCCGCGTCCTCCAGGACCCCGTCCAGGATTCCGTCCAGGACCCCCTCCTGCTCATGGATGGACGCCCATCTCTGGTTCATGTCGTTCTGCAGGATCACCTTTCTGTTCTCCACCAGCCGGTTCATCATGCTGACGGAGGATTCCTCCATCATCCCCGTGACCCGCTTCATCACCAGCGTGCCGATGGTGATCAGACTCTGAATCAGCATGATGGCGATCAGCGGAACCAGAAAAATCATGAATATGTTCGTCTCTTTTCTGCTCGGTCTTCTGCCTTCCATTTATCCTACTCACCCACTGCCTGCTTCAGGGCCTCGCAAAAAGCCCCGTACCACACTTCAAAGCTCTCCTCAGTCACATAGTCCGCCGCGGCCTCCTCCAGGCTCTTTCCCTGGGCCAGGGCCTCCTCCACGGCCGCCCGGTCCTCCGCCGCCTTGTCCGCCAGATGGTACTCCAGCACCTTCCTGGCCGCCGTGCCGTTTTCGAAGCTTTTGTTGGCGTATAGCGTCATGTCCTCCATCTGGCCGAATACCGTGGTCAGGCAGTCGTAAGTCTTAGGAGCCACCTCAAGCCCCTGCTCCTCGATCACCCGGTCCAGCTCCGACACGCTGGCCGCCTCCCTGCGCACGGGCAGATAGCCGGACACGCAGCCGAAGCGCAGGTTGTTCTCCGTCTCCGTGAACCATTTCAGGAATTCCACGGCAGCGTACTCGTGCCTGGCGTCGGACTTGCTGACCACCATGCCGGCCCCCTGCTGCACGGCTATGTGCCGCCCGCCCTGGAACACGGGCGCCGCCATCACCAGATAGTCGATCGGATAGCTGCCGTCCTCCAGCTCCACCTGATTGGGGAAATACATGGCGGAGGACGTGGAGCCTGTATATGCCAGCAGGTCTCCCGTCTTCACATCGTCCGAGCGGAAGGACCCGTAGGCCCCGAAATACCCCTTGACCATAGGCACGTAATAATTCTCCCACAGGCGGTGCAGCTCCTCCCGGGGCACGTTCAGGGTAACCTTGCCGTTCTCCACCTGGAAGATCTCCACACCCAGCTGCTGCATGCCGATCAGGAAATAATTCGCCACCGCGTCCCTGCCGTAGAACGCCCTGCCGTCCTCCGGCACGTCCGGCGTCTGGCTGTCCGTCCACTCATAGTACGCCTCCGCCGCCGCGGTGACGCCCTCCATGGTCTCCAGATCCGCCAGGGTGAGGCCCGTGGCCGCCGCAAAGGGCTCCCAGTCCGTCTTGTTGAGCATCATGATCTCCGTGGACTTGGCCGTGGGGAATATCCGCAGGGAACCGTCGGCGGCGATGCGCCCTTCCTCGATGTAGGAGTCCACGTACTTCGCCAGCTCCTCCTCGTCCAGGTACTCCGACAGGTTGGCCAGGGCGCCGGCCTGCTCCACCTCATAGGCCGTATCCGCGTAGGAGGAGAACAGGTCCGGCATGGCGTCCGCCCCCACCTTTCCGCCAATGGCGTCCCGCACCGCAGTCTCCAGGTCGGACACGGAGCCCTGGCTGTAGCCCTGTACATAAATCCCCAGCTCCCGGCCCGCCGTTTCGTTGAATTCCTCCACCAGTGCGTCAAAGGCCGCCTGCTGGGAACCGTTATAGTAATGCCATACCGTCAGGGAGACAGGATCCCCGGGATCCAAAGGGCTCTTGTCCCCGCATCCTGTCAGGCCCAGGACAGCCGCCAGGCACAGGCCTTCCACAAACAGGCTCTTGACAAATCCATCCGCTTTTCTCATATGCCGCTTCCTTCCTATTTCATATCCATATTTTTATATCCGTATTCTGTTTCCACATTCCGCAGCCGCCGTCCGCCCGGGAAATCTCCGGCTGTTTAACAAAGCATATCACAAATCTCCCCTCCGCACAAGGTTTCCGTACATTTTTATACGGCTGCCCGCAATCACAATTTACGAGCATCAAGGAAAACATGTATTATGGGAAAAATGTACTGTCAAAGTTTCCGGAAAAGTTCGTCTTTTCCCTGAATGATGCGGACGCAGACGCTTTGATCCCGGGCGTTTCCGTAGCCGCGCTGACGGGCAATACGGTTTACTATACGGATTCCGTGAAGGACACATGCCAGGTGAAGCCCTATGTATTCCCGGAAATTGAAGATTTGGCGTGGTTTGTCAGTGCAGAACCGGCAAAGAAGGCTTATGCCGCAAAGGAGTATGAGACTGCCTTGAGATTGTATGAAGAGCTGGCGGAGAAAGGATTTGCCAGAGCGCAGTTCGAATGCGGCTGGATATACTATAACGGAAAAGGGACGCCGCCGAATCTGGAGGCTGCTCTTCGGTGGTTTGAGAAAGCCGCTGCGTTGGAGCACAAAGACGCGCAATTTAGATGCGCCCAGATGTACTATAACGGCGAAGGGACTGCTCCGAATCAGGCGAAAGCACTCCATTGGTATGAGAAAGCCGCTATGCAGGGGCATAAAGACGCGCAGTTTGAATGCGGCAAGCTGTACCACCATGGGAAAGGCGTCGCGCATGACATGGGAAAAGCGGTGGATTGGTTTCAAAAGGCTGCGCAGCAAGGCATTGTAAAAGCAATGTACAATCTTGCCGTGATGTATTATAATGGCGATGGAATGCCCACAGATATGAAAGCAGCCTATACCTGGTTCGAACAGGCGGCAAACAGGAACCATGTCAAAGCTCAGTATAAGTGCGCTGAAATGCTTTATAATGGAGATGTGCCAAAGAACAGGGAGCAGGCACGGATGTGGCTTCAGCGCGTCGCCTCACAGGACGCGAATCTGGAACTACGGGAGAAAGCCAAGGCTAATCTGTCACGTTCTGAGATGTAGGAGCATGAATATGGACGCGCCTGTGCTTTTATTGTGGAATGGGCGGAAAAAGGAAGGAGAGTATCTGGAATGGCAAATGTTTCCGTGGAAAAGGCAGCAGTGACCAGGGCAATTTCACTGTGCGAGCACTCGATCAACGAGTTTGACAAGACATCACATGATTTGAAGCGCACTTATGATATGGCGGGCGCTAACTGGAGGGATGCAAAGTACCAGCAGCTCGGGGGCATCGTCAATGACTGCACGACGGCGCTCACGAAACCCATCGAGGAGCTGGGCGGCTGCATTACGACATTGAAGGCATTGTTGCGGGAAATCGAAGCATATGAGGCGTTGGACATATAAGAGGAGGGAATGGGATTATGGCAATTAACGCATCGGCAGAAGCGATCCGGCAGATGAAGATGACGCTTCAAAAAACGATAAAGGAAATAGAACGGATTCAGGCAAATGTCAGAGGTTCCATGAAGTCCAGCGAGAACTGGAATGATGCACAGGGGGAGCAGTACCGCCATCTGATGCAGCAGATCGCCAGGCTGACCGAATCTCCGTCCGGCACGCTGCGCACGGCGGTCCCCAAGCTGGAAAAGCTTGCCCAGATTCTTGATGCATATGGGAAAGTGCGGTTTTGATTCCAAAGAAAAGGAATCCGCTTTCTTTTTGGTTAGCGTAGTCTAACCCATACTCTTCAAAAATGCGGCACACCTGTCAGTGGCCGCTGATATACTGCATAACGCTGAATACTGCCTAATGCAATCAAGCGATTGAACCAGTCAGCGTTATGCAGTCTGGTTTCACGGCAAGTGAAATCGTTAAGCAGTATAAAATCCGATAACACCCTTTTTACTGTCAGACCTTGCACCTTTTTCCCTAAAGTGTTAGGATTGATTAATGGGAAGGCTTTAAGCCCGGAAAGGAGTATGATGATAGCATGAGTTATATCCGACACAAAGCCGAGGAATCCCTTGAGGATTACCTTGAAACAATACTGATCTTGAGCAGCCGCCTCTCCGTGGTGCGCTCCGTCGATGTGGCGACCGAGCTGAATTTTTCAAAGCCGAGCGTGAGCGTCGCCGTGAAAAACCTGAAAAACCGCGGATACATCACCGTTTCGGAAGAAGGGTATCTTAGTCTGACGGAGGACGGGCGAAAAATCGCGGAAAGCGTCTATGAACGCCACACCCTGCTGACGGACTGGCTGGTCCATCTCGGCGTTGACCCCATAATCGCGGCGGGCGATGCCTGCAAAATGGAGCATGACATCACACCGGAAAGCTATGAGGCAATGAAAAAATGCATCCTGTCCGTTTTGGGGCGTGGCTGAAGCGTGCTTTTCCGACAATTCCCAAATCTATACTGCTTAACGATTTCACTTGCCGTGAAACCAGACTGCATAACGCTGACTG
>NZ_CAPDXS010000101.1:0-20322 GCF_948601915.1 uncultured Acetatifactor sp.
GCATCACGGAAATCATGGTGAGCATAAGGAAGGACATGACAATCTGCATGGTATATGTGATGAAGGCAAGCATGTCGCCCACCATCAGGTTGCCCAGGTCGATGCCCTTTGCCCCGAACCAGACGATCAGGATGCTGATGCCATTCATGATCAGCATCATCACGGGCATCATGATATTCATCACCCGGTTGGTGAACAGTTGGGTCCGCATCAGGTCGCGGTTCGCCCTGTCGAACCGTTCCTCCTCGAACCGTTCCCTGCTGAAGGCGCGGATTACCGACACGCCGGTGAGGATTTCCCGGGACACCAGGTTCAGGCGGTCCACCAGGGCCTGCATCTTCTTGAACCTGGGCATGGCCACTGCCATCAGCACGCCTACCAAAGCCAGGATGAGGGCCACCGCCACCGCGATGATCCATCCCATGCCCGTCCTGGTCCCCAGCACCTTCACGATGCCGCCGATGCCGATGATGGGCGCGTACACTACCATCCGCAGCATCATTACCACCACCATCTGCACCTGCTGGATGTCATTGGTGCTGCGGGTGATCAGGGAGGCGGTGGAGAACTGCTCCATCTCCGCGTGGGAGAAGGACACCACCCTGGAGAAAACCCGCTCCCGCAGGTTCAGGCCCAGCTTCGCCCCCAGGCGGGAGGCCAGCAGGCCCACCAGGATGGCCGTGGCCATCATCACCACGGAGTAGGCCAGCATCATGCCGCCGGTCCTGTAGAGGTAGCTTCGCTGGATTTTGCCCAGGTCCATCCCCAGGCGTTCATATTCCGCCTGGAGGAACAGCATGGCCCGCTGGGCGATGACGGTCTCCCCTGTCTCCCCCAGGCTTTCCAGCACCTGATCCCGCAGCGCCAGCACCTGGTCGTCCGTGGGCGCAAGGATTGAGGCCGACAGGTCTGCGGGGGGATTTCCGGCTTCCCCTGAGATGCCGCCGGATTCGGTTCCCGCTGCGTCTGCCGCCTCCGGCCCGCCCACGGCAGTACCTGCCCCGGGCATGCCGCCGGATTCCCTCATGGCGGACAGGATCAGAATCGGTATGCCGATGCATTCATCCAGAGCCTCTTCCGTCTCCTTATCTCCCTGAAAGACATAGCCGCCGTCATCTTCCTGCCCATAGGCGGATGCCATCAAAGCCCGCTCTTCCTGCGTCATGAGGCTCATCAGCCCGGCGTAGGTTTCTGCTCCCAGCCGTCTGGGCACGGCATTCTCGATTCCCTTCTGGCCGATTCCTATGTCCACGATATCCGCCGTGTACTGGGGCAGCGCCAGGTCGCAGTAGGCCTGCACTACCAGCAGGGCGATGATGGCCAGCACGGACCACTTGGATTCCTTTAGGTACTTGAAGATTTTCAGCATATGGGTCTCCTTCCCTTTCCAGAGCACATGTTCGGATATGCCCTGATTATGCCGACGCTCGAAGACCCGGCGGAGTTTCCGGATTCTTCCGGTGCGGCGGATTCTTACATTATAGTGAGCGCTTTGCGCCATTACAATTAAAAAAGGATTAAAAAAATGGAAAAAATGCGAGATAAAAAACCTTGAATTTCCGCAAACAAGCGGCCTTCCCGAGCAGGGAGGCACCGTGTGCGGATTACCTGATTGTGCTGGGAGCCCGGTGGAAGAGCGCAGGCCCCAGCGAGGTGCTGCATAGACGGCTGGACAAGGCTGTCCCCGACCTGTACAAGGGCAGGCCGGGGGCTTCACGTAAGTATGGCCGGAATCAGGACTGTGACCACGGTGCCTTTTCCGGGACAGCTCCTGCAGGATAAACCATAGGGGGCGCCATAGGCCAGGAGCAGCCGCTCCTGGATGTTGCGGATTCCGTAACCGCTGGAGATTATCCTGCGCTCCGGGGTCTCATGTACGGAAAAGTTGGCCAGAACCGTTTCCTCATCCATTCCCATGCCGTCATCCTCCACGGTGATCCGGATATCACCGTCCAGACGCCGGATGCTTACCTTTAAATGGCCTGTTTTTGACGGTTTTTCGAATATCCCGTGAATGATTGCGTTTTCGATAATGGGCTGCAGTACGATTTTGATAATCTGGCAGCAGTCCGCAGAGGGATCCATATCCCATTCTGCGGACACCCTGTTTTCAAAGCGCAGGTTCTGGATTTCCACATAGAGCTTCGCGTGCCTCAGCTCTTCCGCCAGAGTGATCACTTCCCGTCCGCTGCTGAGGGACAGACGATAGAACTGCCCCAAAGCGTTGACCATGCGGCTGATCTCCGGAACATTGCGGCTGATGGCGGTGCAGTTGATCAGATCCAGGGAATTATATAGAAAATGCGGGTTGATTTGAGCCTGAAGGGCTTTCAGCTCCAGGTTCTTGATCTGGCGTCCGTATTCCACCCGCTCCTCCATCAACATGTCCACCCGATCCATCATCTGGTTGAACCCGTCCATCAGCTGAGCGATTTCGTCCTCCCCCGACGGCTCTAAGCGCACCGCCACATTGCCGTTTTCCACAGCCTGCATGGTGCTGGTGAGCTGAGCGATGCGTTTCAGGGTAGACTGGCTGATCAGATAGGCGAGCAGGTAGGCGGCCAGCCCGACGGCCACTACGATGATCAGCATCTCTGCGCTCATTTCCCGGCTTAGCCGAAACACGTCCTGGTGCGGCAGGATACTGGCAATCAGCCAGCCCGACGGGCCGATTTTCTCGCAGCGGGCATAGTATTCCTGCCCTTCTGCGGAGATGGTCTCCCAGGTGCCGGGAATCAGGGACTGTACCTGGCTGACCAGAGTTTCCGGAGGGATGGGGGAAGAGCCGGAATCCGAAGAGAGCAGAATCTGGCCTTTACGCAGCAGCAGCAGCATCCCGTTTTCCGTAATGGAGGTTCCGCACACAATCTGTTCCACCCGGCTTGCGTCGATATCCGCACGTAGGACTGCCAGAGGTTCTTTCACCTTGTTGGGGTTATAGATTACCTGTACGGAAGAGAAACAATTCTGCAGCGATTCGTCGGAGGCATCCTGAAAATCAACGGGAGCGCACCACAGGCGGCCGCTGCTCTCTGCGGCTGTTTTGTACCAGGCGTTTAATGCCACATCGCTGATCTGGATGATATTGTTTCTGGTATTGGAGTAGGAATATTCATTGTTCACATAGAGGCGGATGAGATCGATGTCCGCAAGCATGCAGAGATCCTCAAAGGTGGTGGCGAGCTGATCCGAATCCTCCAGGCGGTGGATGTAGGTATAGTCCCGGGAGTCGTTGGAAGCCATGGTGTAGACCAGGGAATCCGTGGACAGGATGTCGATGACCCCGTCCAGGCGTCCCAGAAGGCCCTCCAGGGACAGACAGGTATCATCGAATGCGGTTCGGGCAGCGGAAAAGGTCTGCTCCTGCACCACGGCCCTGACCCGCAGATAGGCATAGAAAGAAAACAGCCCAAGGGGAAGGACGATCAGCAGAAAATAAATGCACATCAGTTTGCTGCCAAGCTTTCCGCAGGCCAGCCACCGCATAAACTTATTCTTCATAGGAATGCCTCTTCTGGTACTCTCTGGGCGACAGCCCCATCTCCCGCGTAAATAGCTTGACAAAATATCTGGCGTCCCCATAGCCCACGGCGTTGGCCACTTCGTAAAGCTTGCGGTCGCTGGAGCCGAGCAGTTTTTTTGCATGAAAGAGACGGATTTCCGTGAGCCGCTGATTCACGGTCTTGCCGCAGGATTTCTTATAAGCCGCGCAGAGATAGGTATTGGTGAAGCCCAGGTCTCCGGCAATGGTCTGCACGGTGAGCGCGCAATCCTGGTAATGGCTTTCCAGATAGCTCTCCACCTGGGAGGCGATATCCGGCAGGGCGGGCTGCAGGGCGCCAAAATATTCCCCCACAGTCTGCAGCAGAATTTCCTGAAGTCCCGCAAGGGTCTCCTGTCTGGACATGGAATAGAGCAGGCGGTCTGTCTGACTGGTGATCGTCCGGATATTGCGGGTGTCGGCAGCATGTAAAAACAGAAAAAGAATCCGGCAGTATAAAAGGCGCAGCTCCTCCGGCGCCGTGCCCTGGCAGCGCATCATGGTTTTGTACACTCTGTCCAGCAGGAAAGACACCTCTTCCTTTTTGCTGTGGCGGATCAGATTTTCCAATTGTTCGAGAATGGGCTCCCCGTCCTGGAACACCTCCTGATTTAAAGGCCTGTCCGGAAAATGCCCGCCCAGGAAAAAAATCTCCTCTGCCGTAGGCTTTTCCTGGCTGAGCAGCTGTGCGGTAATCTCCCTGACCGCAGCCGTAATCTCCTCCAGATTCAGAGGCTTTTCCACATAGTTTGCTGCTTTTAACCGGATGGCGCCCTTGAGGTATTCTTTGTCGGAATAGCCGCTCAAAAAGATGAACTGACAGTCCGGCAGAAATTCCCGGACCGCGGCAGCCATTTCCAATCCGTTCAGATAGGGCATTTTGATGTCGCTGATGATGAGTTCAGGACGGTATCTGCGGGCCTGCTCCACGGCTTCCACCCCGTCGGAGGCCAAATAGACCCGGGTCACGGAGAGCTCTTCCCAGGGGATATAGTTCTGTAAGACATTGCGGGGCATGGCCTCATCGTCTGCAATCAGAACGGTAAAATTCATGATATTCACCTCAAAAATCGCTTTCATTCTATAATAATATAGCAAATCTCACAAAAAATCAAGCGGATTCCGCCGGCCTTTGACTGCATAAAGACCATAAGAATACCCTCTTTTCGAAATTCTGTCCCGTTGTTTCCGAACCATTCTTCTGTTAGGATAGAACCATCAGATCTGCGGAGGATACAGGCAGGAGCAGGGGAGGGAAAGGGATGAAAAAGAAGGGACACCCGTTTTGGGAGGATTTGAAAAAAAACCGTACCAAGTGGCTTATGATTCTGCCGGCTGCTGTTGTGGTCATTTTGATGTGCTATATCCCTATGGCTGGAATCGTACTGGCCTTTAAGGAATTCAATTATCATGACGGGATTTTCGGAAGTCCCTGGGCGGGATTTAAGAATTTTGAATACTTTTTCCAGTCCGGCAAAGCCTGGACCACCACCAGGAATACCATTCTATACAATGCGGCATTCCTGTGTGTGAACACGTTGCTGCAGATTACCTGTGCCATACTGCTCAGCGAACTGGCAGGGAAATATTTCAAACGGATTACCCAGTCCGTGATGTTCCTGCCCTACTTCATCTCCTGGGTGGTGGTAGGCGCATTTATCTACAATATGTTCAACTACGAATTCGGGGCGGTGAACAGTTTCCTTCGTTCTATCGGACAGGAGCCCCTGGATGTATACTCCAACAAGGCTGCGTGGCCGGTGATCCTGATTGTGGTCAGCGCCTTTAAGAACGTGGGATACGGGACGGTGATGTATCTGGCCAGTATCGTGAATATCGATGGGGAAATGTTTGAAGCGGCAGACCTGGACGGGGCTACCATGTGGCAGAAGATTCGATATATCACGCTGCCCTGCATACGGCCAACGGTGGTGATTCTGTTCCTGATGGCCATCGGCACCATTATGAAGGGCGACTTCCAGATGTTCTGGCAGGTCACGGGCAATAATCCCATGGTTCTGGAGGTGACGGACGTGATTGACACCTATGTGACCCGCTCTCTGCTGAACCTTCAGGAATTTGGCATGACCAGCGCGGCAGGCCTCTATCAGTCGGCACTTTCCTTTGTCCTGGTCCTGATTGCCAATTATGCCGTGAAAAAAGCGGAACCGGATTACGCGCTGTTTTAGAGGCTGCTTGAAAGCAGAAGGGAGGCCATGGCAATGGCAAAGAGAAAAAGCCGCGGAGGAAAGCCTGTAGGGCGTGACCGCATTTTGTTCAATATACTTTCCTACATAATACTGACAGTCCTGTCAGCTGCATGCCTGCTGCCGTTCTTGCTGGTGTTGAGCGGATCCGTGTCGGAACAGTACGCCATACAGCTCCACGGCTACCGGCTGATTCCGGAGACATTTTCCTTTGACGCATATAAGATGCTGTTCCGGATTCCGGAGGAGCTGCTGCAGGCATATGGTGTGACGATTTTTGTGACGTTGGCAGGAACGCTTCTGGGACTGTGGCTCACCAGTATGGCGGCGTATGTACTTGCAAGCCGGGATTTCCGGTATCGGTATCAGGTATCCTTTTTCTTTTACTTTACCTCCATTTTCGGAGGCGGTCTGGTGCCCTGGTACATTTTCAATACCAAGTACCTTCGCTTTCACAACAGTATCATCGCGCTGATTCTTCCGATTCTGATTAATGTGACTTATCTGCTGATCCTGAAAAGTTACATGATGGGCATTCCGGAGGCCCTGTACGAATCCGCGAAACTGGACGGGGCGGGAGATATGCGGATTTACTGGAACATTGCGCTGCCCCTGTCCAAGGCAGGCCTTGCCACAGTGGGATTGTTTATCGCTTTGAACTACTGGAACGACTGGTACAATGCCATGTTGTTCCTGGATGAGGGCAGGCGGGATATGTATCCGCTGCAGTATTTTCTGAACAATATCCTCACCAAGGCCCAGGCCATGAATGCGGCGGCTGCGAGGAGCGGCATTCCCGCCAGTGACGTGCCCAGTGAACCCATGAAGCTTGCCATGACAGTGGTTGCCACAGGCCCCATTATTCTGCTGTATCCTTTCCTGCAGAAATATTTTGTAAAAGGCGTTACCATCGGGGCGGTAAAGGGCTGACCCCTCGCATCAATCATCGAAAAAAGTTCGCAAGAATTTTTTTATAGAAACCGAAATGCAAAAAAGCAAAAAAGGAGGAACGTTTTATGAGAAAGAAAACAAAAATCAGCGGTCTGCTTATGGCAATGCTGCTGGGACTGGGCACTTTGAGCGGATGCGGCAGCGAACCTGCGGCTACGGGCTCATCCACTCCGGCAGATGTGCCTGTGTCGGAAGAGTCAGAGGAGGCATCGGATTCTGCATCCGGGCAGGAGTCTGCATCCGAATCAGCGCCGGAGGCGGAGTCTCAGGCGGAAGGCCCCGATATCTCCGAGGAAGTGACCCTGACCATGTACCTCATCGGAGACCGCCCCGTGGACAATGACGAGGTGTTTGCGAAAATCAACGAAAAACTGAAGGCGGAGATCAATGCCACCATTGATGTGAAGTTCATGAGCTGGGGCGAATATGAGCAGAAATATCCGCTGATCTTTGCTTCCGGAGAAGACTGGGACATCATCTATACGGCCGACTGGTGTTTCTACAATGCACAGGCCACCAAGCAGGGATTCTGGGAGATTACCCAGGAAGCGCTCGACACTTACGCACCCATGACTGCGGCAAGCATTTATCCGGAGGCCTGGGAGCAGGCAAAGGTAGACGGACAGGTATTTATGCTTCCCATGAACTATAAGGAGATTACTTCCTATGTGTACATGGCAAGGGGCGATCTGATGGATAAATACGATATCAAGTCCGTTGCATCCCTGGACGAGGCGGAGGCCTACATGGATGCCATCGTGGCAAACGAGCCCACTTTGATTCCCCTGGATGTAGGCTCCGATTACGACAAGCTCTTTGTGTTTGACCGCATGTGGCAGAAGGCGAACTGGGAGTCTGAGGAAAAAGTAGCCGGAATCGGCACATGGCAGGCAATGGGCAGCGTCAGCGAAACGGACGACAATGCGGAAGTGAAGGGCGTTTACGATCAGCCGGAGTTCCAGGGTGTGATTGAGCGCCTGAAGAGCTGGAAGGACAAAGGATTCTGGAGCAAAAACGCTGTTGTCAATACCCAGAACAACACGGAAAGCTTCCAGGCAGGAAAATCCGCCTTGGCCCTTTGCAATGCCAACACGGCAAAAAGCATCTACACACAGATGTCCACCGAGCATCCGGAATGGGATGTGCGCGTATTTGACGCCCAGGACGGCGTACCGCCTGTCTTGAATTCCTATCTGGCAAACGGTATGAGTATTTTCTCCAAATCCAAATATCCGGAGCGGGCGCTGATGGCTCTTGATTATCTGCGCAACGATGTGGAAATCAACAATCTGTTCTGCTACGGCATTGAGGGCAAGCACTGGGAAGCTTCCGGAGACAATGCGCTGGTATCCCTGCCTGACAGCTCCAATTATGCTTATGACAGCAACTGCAACTGGGGCGTGCGAAACGATGCAAGCTGGCGTGTTGTGGAAGGCGGCATCCCGGGGCTGGAGGAACTGAATGCCCAGTGGAAGGAGACAGCCTACAGCAGACGTTATCAGACCTTCGTGTTCAACGATGGGGATGTGAAAAACGAGATTGCTGCCATTACCGAAATCTTCAACTCGGAATACAAGCTGCTGGGACTGGGCTTTACGGATGACCCTGCGGGCGACATCGCAAAGCTGAAGGAAAGTATGGCTGCGGCAGGCGCGGACACCGTGTATGCGGAGATGCAGAAGCAGGCCCAGGAATTCCTGTCGACAAACGAAAACTGACGATTGATTCTCCCTAAACAGAGGAGCAGCCGCACTGGGCAATCAGCGCGGCTGCTCCTCTGCCGGGGAAAGAAGAGGATGCATAACCAGTTCTGCGATGTGAGATCCTATCTTGTGGAGCAGGGCAGGACGGGGCTGCATTACATCATCAGTCATGAGGCCGGGCTGCGGCGGAATCAGAAAAAGCGCAGCTGCTCGTAGTCCGTGCCTCGTTCTAACGGGGCCGGGACTTTTTGCAGGAGTTGTTCTGTGCGGCTTCCGTCCAGAATCCAGCCGACGGCCTCCTCCCGGGACAAAATCAGGGGCATGCGGTCATGGACTGGCTCCATGGAGCCGTTGGCCGCCGTGGTCAGGATGACGAAATGCTCGCCGTCCTGGTATGGCCTGCAGCACCCTGCCATGAACAAGGCTCCTCCCTGTTCCCGCCGGAAAGTGAACTTCGCCTTGCGGGAATCCCATTCGTAGAACGCGCTGGCCGGGATGACGGTGCGCCTGTGGCGGATGCCCTCCCGGAACAGGGGCTTTTCCGCGGCGGACTCACACCTGGCATTGAAGACCAGCCCTTTTCCGGAGTCCTGCTGCAGGGGAAAGCCCCACCGCAGCCAGGCGCAGCCTATACGTCCGTCTGCGGCCAGGAGGACAGGGGCTTCGGCTGCCGGGTGGATGTCCGTCTTCTGGATCCGCTGCAGCGCGGCGGCAGTCTCACGGCTCAGCTCCCCCTGGATTTCCCTGACAAGCTTCTCGATTTCTTTTGACGTATCATCGCCTATATAATATCGGCCACACATATATTTCGCCTTTCCGGATTTTGTATTTCTGAGATTATTATACCACAATTTCGTGCTCTTTAGCGCACACGGAATCAGAAGTTGACACAGTGCCCTTCTGAGTCAACATTATACCACAATTTCGTGCGCTTTAGTGCACATGGAATCAGAAGTTGACACAGTGCGGCTGAAATTCCATATATCGTTTGCCTTTCCGGAATCCACATGATAAAATGGAGGGCATAAGGGAGGGATTCGATGAACCGTATGGAGGAAATGTGGGATTTTCCGGTGATGGAAGGGGTGGATTTTCCGAATGCGAACCGGGTGCACCCGCTGATGCAGAGGAGGGTGGAGAAGCTGATCCGCCACCTGCGGCAGGATGAGAATATCAAAAGAGCGGCGCTCTTTGGGAGCTCTCTGGAATTTCGGTGCAGCAGCTACAGCGATATCGACCTCTATCTGGAAAAGCATGAGAAAGGGAAAAAGTTAGAGCCTTTGCCTGAGGTGGGATGCGAAGTGGACATCATCACGGACCTGCCGCCGGAGTCTGTCCTGTACCGCGAGATAGACGCAAAGGGATTATTATTGTTCGAGAGGTGACGATATGTGCGATGTGAGGCTGTTTCGAAGCGCAAGGCTGGATTTCGAGACTGCGAAAAAGCTGTGGGAGACTCCCTGGGATGATGAAATGATATTGAACAACGCGGCCTATCATCTGCAGCAGGCAGTGGAGAAGGCCTTAAAGGGGGCCCTGGAGTGCGTAGGCGTCACGGTGCCGAACACCCATAAGATTACGAAGCTCCTGGCCATGACTGCCGACAATGGCGCGAACCTTGTGATAACCGACTGGATCGACGACCATTCCGAAATGCTCAGTGAATGGGAGGCAGAGACACGGTATAACATAGATTTCATGGTGGAAAAGCGAAAGTTGGGCAGGGCTATGGAGGAAATCGAACATTTTTTCCGGCAGAACGGGATTCAAAAGGAGCTGCGCCCGGAACTGCGGGATGGGGCAATGCGGGAAAAGCTCCTGCGCTGTCTGCCGGAATCCAGGCGGGGGTGCAGCGACTTTGAGCTGAACTGCTATTATATTATGTTCCGGAAGAGGATAGAGGCCTAGCCCCAATCTTCCCTACCGGAGATTCAGCACCCACCTCCCTTCTGTCTGGAAGAAGATCAGCCAGGCGCGGATGTACCTGTCTCTGATTACAAGAGTGCAGTCATATTCGATGGACGGTATCCCGGCGTACCGCTTTTTGGTCTGGGCATGCACCGTGATGTCCCGGATGGTCTGTATCTGTCCTTCTTCGTCTTTCAATTTGATCATCAACGGCGTTATCTTTCCGGTGCTGGTGCACCAGCATTCGCAGGCGATTTCCCGCTGAGTGCCCCGGAGGAGGCCGGTTTCCATCTTGCCGCCCATAGCTCCGGCGTCTGCCGCTATTCCAAATGCCATTTCCATACCCCCTTCGCGCCTCGGCGCGCATATCCATCGAACTTTCTGCCATGCCGTCTGCGGCGGCACAGGCAAAGCGCAAAAGCCGCGCCCGGAGGAATGCCCGCGCTTTGCCCACATGCCTCCTCACGCCCCTACGCCCCCGCACATGTGGCTGACGGGCGTGTTCAGGAACGGGGCCCGCTTTACGCTGTCCCGCCCGAACCGCTGCCGCAGGGCATCCACCGTCCTGTCCACGGCGGCCAGCTTCTCATAGTCGATTTCGTCAAAAAGGCTCATCTGCCTGCCGCAGGCTCCGTACCTGGCCCCGCCGGTGTGCACCCCCAGATGGCGGATGGGCCTGCCGTCCCAGAGCTCCGGGAAAAGCTCCCTGGCGGCATGGTAGATCTCCAGGGTCAGGTCGGTGGGGGAGACCAGGGCCCTCTGGTGGGAGAAATAGGACAGGTCCGCATACCGGATGCCCACAGAGACCACGGAGACCTTCGCCCCGTCCGCCCGTAGGCGGCTCCCAAGGGTCTCCGACAGGGCCAGCAGCACCAGGTCCGCCGTCTCCCTGTCCGTTACGTCGAAGGGCGTGGTGGTGCTGTTCCCATAGCCCTTGTTGGGGGCGGGGGACGCCAGCACCGGGGACAGGTCTATGCCACGGGCGAATCCCCAGAGGGTCTCGCCCTGCTTCTTCAGGACGGCCTTCAGCCATGCGGGGTCGGCCGCCGCCAGGTCTCCGATGGTGGAAAGCCCCATGGAGAACAGCTTCTTCGCCGTGGCAGGGCCCACGAAGAACAGGTCCGACACGGGCAGGGGCCACATCTTCTCCGGAATCTCCTGCCGGTACAGGGTGTGGACGCGGTCCGGCTTGCGGAAGTCGGAAGCCATCTTGGCCAGGAGCCTGCTGTGGGATATGCCGATGTTCACGGTGAAGCCCAGCTCCTCCCGGATCCTGTCCTTTATCAGTGCTGCGGCTTCCTCCGGAGCACCGAACAGATGACAGGTCGTAGTCATATCCACGAAGGCCTCGTCGATGCTGTAGGGCTCCACCGTATCCGAATACTCCCTCAGGATGTCCAGAAAGGCCGCGGAGCATTCCCGGTACAGGTCGTAGTTTGGCGGCACCAGCAGGAGGTCCGGGCATTTCCGCCTGGCCTCCAGCACGGTTTCTCCGGTCCGGATGCCGTATCTCTTCGCGGGGATGGATTTGGCCAGGATGATGCCGTGGCGTTTCGTCACGTCCCCGCCTACCGCAGAAGGGATTTCCCGCAGGTCCATGCCGCCGCCCCTGTGTGCCGTGTAGCCGCCGGCCGGCATCTGACTGTCCGTTTCCATGAAGACGCCGTGGGTCAGACGATAAACAGCCTCCCAGGAGAGGAAGGCTGCGTTCACATCGATATGAAAAATAATATTTTCCAAACGCACGTTCACCTCCTTGATACAACATTATAGGAAACATGTGTTTGGGATGCAATAGGGGATTACTGGAAATCCTCAAAATATTCGTGGGGCGCATCCCGGCTCTTCACCCTTAGAAACGGGCGTCTGTCAGGGCGATTGCCAAAGCCGGTTTGAAGCTTTGGTCTTACGCCTCCGAAAACCGCCGTCTATATTCCTCCAGTTCTGTGCGGAGCTTCTGTACTTCTATCTCTGCCTGTTCCGCCCGCTGCCGTTCTTTTTCCTTTTCCTGCAGAGCCTCTTCCTTCGCCTTCCTTTCGCGTTCCGTGTTGACGCGTTCCTCCGCAATGGCTTCATCCCGGGCATCTTCCCGTTCAAGCTCTATGCGCCTGTCAAATGTGTAATCCAGTTGTGTCACCTTCGTCACCTCCCTGCGGCGCCGTATCAGGAATTCCCGCAGCACGTCCTCCCTGATGCAACGGTCTATGGCTTTGTCGATTGCTTTCCTCAAATCCTTCTCCGGATATGCCCCCAGGTACTCCCGCACATAGCCTACAAACATCATGTATTGCTCCAAAACCGGGCATTCCGACAGCAGCTTTCTGTTCATTCCCGCATTGATGTTATATACAGTGCAGGCCAGCTCAAGCTCAGGCTCCTCCATGGGGTTTGCGTATGCGTCCGACAGCTTGAGCTGATACAGCTCCGGCTGGTCCTCCACCCCATTGTAGAACACCGCGAACCGGGGCGTCGGAATCTTCACCAGCTTCCTCCCGTATATGTTCTGCTTCTTGACCCACTGCTCCAGAATGTTCGTCACATAAATCAGCGCTCGCAGGGGCATATTGGGGCAGACGGTGGATTCATGCTCATACACGCTTAAGTTCATGTCCAGGATGAACGCCGCGTCATTGCGCACCGACAGGGAAATCCCCCGCTCCAGGCTACACACTTCCACAAGCCCCGGGTCCCTGTAATCCGAATGGTTCAGCGCGTTATACACCTCCAGCGCATACCCCGGCTCCTCCATCAACATGCCGAACACATCACTTTTGTACTCCCTGTTTCCTGCCATAAAGCTCCTCCCTTTGCGTGCAGGAGGGCCGCGGACTGGGTATTACTTGCGGAAACTCCTGCCCTTATTGAATTTGAATGGATAAAATAAAAGCATGGATTTCCCTGACAGCATGAAAAACTTAATATTTGACGAGTATGCAGCCCTAACGGCCATACCGGATTTGAAATAATGCTTTGTACAAAGTCTAGCATATCCAGGGAGGAAAGGCAAGTGATTTTTTGGCTTAGGGGTTTAGGGGGGCCAGGCGGGCATATCACGGATGCACCGGGGTGGAGAGCGCGTCTGTGAACAGATCGAACTCTATGCGCATCATTGGTCTGTTATAGGTGCCGCTGTCTCTTCTTCTCGACTCCGGGATACGGTTCGTTCCGAAATAAATATGCGAGCAGCCAAAATATTTGTAATCCGGGTTTATCATGGCTTCATAATGATCCGGCGAATAGCGGTAGTTGATATAGAATGTGTTGTTTATATGCTGTGAAGCATTGTTCACGCCGCAATCCACCGTATTCTCGCCTAACCGAGTCATATGGAGCAGGTTCATCAGGGCATTGGCTGTCTCCTGGTTTGCCTCATCATCCAGCCAGTCATGGGCGCCATAGCCTTCGCTGATATCGACCCAGCCCCTGTAGCAGGCGGCGGCTGCCAGCTCAGGGTCGAACTTCAGGGGTTCGACGCCGACTTCGGCGCGGTACTCGTTGACTTTCTCAAATTCTTTTGCCTGCTCGTAGGTCATTTTTACATCGAGCTGTAGCGGATAGTTTTCGCCCGATGTGGCGACGCCTTCCTGGGAAGCCTGGTTCAGCATCCAGTAGAAATAATAGCACTCATAATGGTCCCCGAAGGCAGCGCGCAGCTCCTTTTTGCAGTTCTCCTGATAGGCGGCCACGTTGAAGGCCTCGTTTCCCTGGCGGCCTTCATGGACGCCCACAGTCTGGAAGTGCTCCAGCAGAAGCTCCTCGTCATATTGGTACAGAAACGCAAGAGCCGGGAAGGATTCCATATAGAAATCCGCATCGAACACCAGGGACCAGTCGGCTTCCTCTATGTAGGCGTCGTATAGCTCGCCGTAGTCCCACTCTACATCATAGGGGTTGTGGCCGTTATCCACATCCACCACGAAGGCGGCGCTGTTCTTGTAGAACGGCTCTTCTACCACGGCCTGGAGCTCGCCAAGCCCGGCGATGGCATCGATGTCCGGGGAAGCGGCCGGGGCTTCCGGCTCCGGGCTGGCCTCCGGCTTGGCGGAGCTGGCGGCGGGAGCGGTCCTGCCGGGAGTGGTCTTGCCGGGAGCAGCCTGGACGGACATGGCGGCGCAGCCTGCGAACAGGCCGGCTGCCAACAGTGCGGATACGGGATAAATAAGCATATTCTTTTTCATGACGGATACCTCCTGGTTTATAAATTATAGCCGTAATACAGATTTGTAAGCTTTTGTCAATAACGATGGTTCCTCAGGTTCTCGAATTCCAGGTCTTTGATTTTCCTGTCCATTTCGTCTATTGTATTCCTCATGCGGTCCATGTCCCCCTGTTTATCCACCTCCATCTTTGCCCTCCATGCCATGTTATCTTCTCTGTCGAGCTCTTCTGCCATGCGCTTGTCAGTCCTCGCCTTTTTCCGCATTTTGCGCATCGTGTTTGCGCATTTTTTCGCTGCGGGGGTTCCTTGTTTGCGAAGGTAATCTTCGGTGCTCATCAGGGTGGGCCACCGTTCCCGGTCTTTGCGGTCGTGTCTTGTGAAGAACCAGTAGATGATGGCAAACAGTACCAACCACATAATAAAATCGTTCATGTTGACATTCCTCCGTGTCTTTTTTGTTTTTTTTTCTTACAGGAAATAGTATAGCAGGTTCCTGCCAGCAGATTCGTAATTATTACGGACATGCTCCTTCTGCGGCAGACCCCTGATGGCCGTTCATGATGCTGTTTTCAGCCGTCCCACCAGCCAGGGACGATGTTCAGTCAATCATTATAGCCTAAATTCCTGCGATACCGCTTGGACTGATATTCCATGACGCCCATATAATACAGCAGTTCCGTCTGAAGCTCCTTATCGTATATCTGAATGACCCGGTAAGCGTTTTCACGCTCCTCCAAAAACTTTTCGGCCATTTCTTCTTTCAGGTACAGCGAAAAAGGCATTCCTGCTTCCGTGGCTTTCTCCTGATACAGGTCCGTATATTCCCTTTTCAGCACAGCCAGATGCGTCACCCCTGCTTCGTCTGTCTTCACCTGATACCAGCCGATCTCCCCCTCTTTCAGGATGATCAGATCCTTCACCGCTGCCCGGCTGTCTATCATTTCCGACAGCGCGTCCGCGTAGAAATTGCAGAAACGGTTCTCGCCCTGACGGAAGACCTTCAGCTCCAGCATATCCAGATACCTCTGCGCGGCCTCCAGGCTTACGAACCGTCGGCAGCTTGCGCCCTGTCCATACGCGGTGGCAAACGCGTCCTGCAGGCTCTCGGAAATGCCCAGAGGCTTTTCCGCCTTTTTGACCGCGTAAAAATAATGTCTGCCATTTGCCTCCGGCATATCCTCTTCTTCCGGCAGGGTCTTGATCTGGGAATAAGGATAATACGGATAGACGGCATATCCAAAGGGAACCAGGGTCTTGGCGCCAACCGTTATCGACCGCATATAATCATTGTCGGAATCCAAAAAGCATATTTCCTCTATATATGGCACTTTGCCCAGAATGACTTCCTCCGCCTTTTCGCCCACCAGTTCCTGCATATAGATCAGCGAATAGGCAAGGGCCGTCACCTCGTCCCAACAGTTCCGCAGATGCTCTATGGCCACATTCCACTGCTGATTCAGAATCTGGTTTACGGATGTCCAGATGGCCTCTTTCTCGGACTCTGGCAGAACGTTCTCCGGGTACACCCCTGTACGTGGGGCGAACATCTCGGGCACCACCAGGATGCGATTGCCCATAGCATATCGGCAGACATATTCATAGGCGATATACGTAGCCCTCTGCAGATCGCTCCCCGCGCCTATATTGACGCCCATCTCCTTGCCCGTATAGAGCATCTCGGCAATGCGCCCGGCAAAGCAGATGCATATCTGATCCAGAAAATCCTGGCCGGCATGGTATCTTGACTGCCCCAGGGCATACCCGCCATACATCCCTCTGGATACGATTGTCACATAATCGATTCCCATGCCGTAATGGTACTGCAGCACGGCATGTCCTGCTTCATGGAAAGCGGTAGCGATATAGTTCCTCGGGTCATCCTTCTGCCGGGCAGCCCCGTCCGCCTCGTTATGTATCCGGTTGAGCAGGAACCTCTCCGTGACGGGTTCGCTTTTATATACCGCGTCCGCGACGGATTCCTCCACAAATGTCTCGATTTCCGAATAGTTTGTCCTCGTTCCGTACATCTTCAGGCTCAATGTCCTGGCAGCTCTTTTGGAAACCTTATCCTTCAGGTTCTTCTTCTCCAAAACATGAAGAAGGAAGCTGAGACGTTCTTCCATATTAGGAGACGGGAAAGGAATCCTGGTGCTGAATCTCCTGATGACCGCATCGTCCAGTCCTTCTAAGGAATAGTTGGTGGCCGCCACCACATAGACCCCGTTGTTGTCTGTCTCCAGGCCGTCCATTTCCTTCAGGAATTTCTCCAGCATGAGTTCCTGTTCGCTGGTTATCCGGCCTCCCCTGTGCTTGGAAATGGCGTCGAACTCATCGATGAACAGGATGCAGGGCCTTTTCCGGCGGGCCGTCCGGAACATTTCTTCCATTTTGGCAATGCCGTCTTTGCTGAGGAAATCCGATCCTACCGTTGAAATGAACGCCGCCCCGGACTCAAAGGCCATGGCCTTGGCGAACATGGTCTTGCCCATGCCCGGCACGCCATACATCAATATGCCGGTCATCAGCCTGGCTCCGGCGGCCCGGTACTTCTCGGGATTTTTGATATTGTCGATACAGCGCTTTACATCCTCTTTTACCTTTTCATTGCCAAAGATATCCGTCAACCGCACCTGGGGCTTCTCCGCCAGCAGATATTTTCTGTTCTGCCGCCTGGCCTCGGCATCCTCCGCCACTGCCTCCTTTTCGCGCAGATTGGTAAAGCGTATTTCCAGCTCGCCGGATTCTCTCTTGTAATCGTAAGCGACATCGCAGGAAAGCCTCTTCCCTTCCCGGACAAGCGCCTTCGCCATTTCCACAAAATGCTGCCTGCCAAGGATGGCCTCCAGTTCTTCCCTGTCCAGCGCCAGGCCCTCGCAAGCGATTTTATCCGTCGAATCGCCCCTGTCCGTGTCCTGGGGCTCGTACGGTACTGCCCGCACGAAATCCGTAACGCCCAGCGCCAGGAGCGGAGCCTTGTCCTCCACATCCCCCCTGTCCACGACGATGATGGGGATATTCCGTTTCGCTTCCGCCGCGGCCTTCAGGCACTTATAGCCCTCTGTCGCCTTGTAGTTTTTGGAATCCCGTCCTAAATCTACCAGGATTGCGTCATATCTGTCCTCTCTCCTGCGGCTGTTCCAATTGCAGTCTTGAAGGAATTCCCGGAAGCTTTTTTTATGCTCTTTTTCGCTTTCCGCTTGCTCTGCCAGGTCGCAGACAGCCATCTGCCCCAATTCCTTCAGTCCCCTCTCCGGAAGGAAGCCGTTGCGCAGACGGGCAGTCTCGCCTGTATACAGCGCCGTGCCCCCTTCCGCGTACAGAAGAATCCGCGGCTTCTGTGTCATCTCAAAATATTTCCGGATCTCCTCTGTTACATCTACCGAGACCGATGCCTTCTTTAACTCCCCCAGTTTTCCGGGATAGCGTTTGCCCATATATTCCACGGCTTCCAGGAAATGATCCTCCACCGTCTTTCGGGCATTTGAGCTGACGAATCTGGCATCGATTCTGTCCCCCTTGCCCAAAAGATAAAGCTTGGGCAGCTTATCGTCATAGACAAGGTCGAAATGCAGCTTATCCCGGTTCCTGCATATCTGGGCGATGGCTCTGTCCACGGAATTCTCAAAGATAGCCGACATGTTAAAATAGTCCAGGTGGTTGAACATGACGATTGTCCCGGACATAAAGCGGGAAATCAGCTCCGGCGCGAACTTTGATGCCTGGAGGCCTTCTATCACGGCAGAATCCGACAGCGCCGTCAGATTCGCCTCGCGGTTGTCTCCATAGAGATCCCTGCCCTCATTTGTGGTAAATATGAGGATCGCGTCCTCAAAGGAGACCGGTTCATTATAATATTTATCTGTGAGGACTGCCCCGTCCATCACGCTCAGGAAAAGGAATCTGACCTGCGGGCTCGCCTTCTCTATCTCGTCGAAAAGCAGGACGCATTTGGGATTTTTTTTCACGAAATCCGTGAGCTGTCCGGGCTGCGCCGCTCTCCAGGTCCGTTCGAAGCCCACCAGTCCTGACACGGCGTCGCTGCTCCCGCCTCCATAGGCGGACATATCAAAGCGTTTGTATTTGTATCCCGCCTCCCTCATATCCTTAAGCCCTGCAAAGGTTTCCGTCAGAACGGTCTTGCCGGTTCCGGGAGGTCCCGCAAAGAGATAAAGGCCTGCGGGCTTGCCCGATATCTTCCCCCGGATCTGATAGCGGATATAGCCGTCCACAAACTTCTCAATCGCCATATCCTGGCCCTTGACCTTGGCCCGCAGCCCCTCCCGGAGCCTTTTGCGCAGGGCTATGACAGTATCGATTTCCTTTTTCGCGGATTTGTCCCCGGGTTTCTTTGTTCTATAGTGTCTTATTATGGAAAGGAAATCTCTTCTCCTATATCTGCTTGGATCTTGATTATAAAGGCATTTCCCTGCAAGCGATACCGATGTGAAAATTGCGTTATATTCGGTAACTGACCCGTTTCGCACATCTTCATCCAAAATGGGAAGAAATCTGTCTTCTGGCTTGAAGGGGATGGTAATTCGGTTGAGATAGAAAAAGTCCCTGGCAAAGATTTCACGCAGCTCGCTGAATTCGGACACATCCGGGTCAGCCTGAAGGTTCAGGTCATCCTTGAGGGCTGCCTTCAGCACTTCATATTCTTTCCGCAGCTCCTCTGCGGGCAGAAGCTCCTCCAGCTCCTTATCCTCCAGTGAAAAAAATATGCAGGCTGCATATAATACTTCGGCACTCGTCGCATTCGCCTCAGGCGCATTCATTCCATGTGCCGCCTTCTCTGCCGCCGACAATCCATATTTCCCCTGGATATCTGTCAGGATTTTCCGATACTCCGCCCATATTTTTTTGTCTTCGGGAACTGCGGCGGTTTCAGGGGGCTTTGCGCCGGTTTCGGGGACTTCTGGAATTTGCACGGGGCGCCCTGCATAAAACGCGTTGATATAGTCCTCGCATAACCTGAGCGCGGACTTCTGGTCCAGGCTGTTGGGATCCGGCGTCTGGGGAGGAACGAAGGACACGCCTGCCCATATTTCGGCAACCTCCCTGTTGCCTCCCGTATATCGGTATCTGCCGTCGCCGTCCCTCCTGAATTCCACATCCTGCATATCCCTGCACTGCCAAAAGCTGATCCTCCGGGTGCCGCCCTCAAACGCCTCATAAATTCTGCCTGTGCCCAGCAGGACGTCTTCGGCCAGTATGGAATGGAAGACGATTTTCTCGTCGTCTTTGCTGATCTTCTTATACAGCCTACCGTCCAGCAGTGCGCTGAACGTAACGTTCTTTCCGTCTGTTTCCAGGAAAAGCTCTACTCCGTCATCATAATCACGACTAGGATAGTAGTGGAGGCTATCTTCTTCATAACAGTGATAACGATAGGTTCCCGCATAATACATCTGGTTTTTTCCTATTTCCACCATGCCGTGGGAGAGAGGATATCTGAAAATACAGAATTTGTCCTCGTAGTCGTCCCCGGGAATATAACCGAATTTCGGCCCGAATAGATATACCAGCGTATCGTGGCCGTTCTTCTTCGCATGCAGTCGGATATCAGTGCGCTCAGCGCCGCCAAACCCGTGTTCATCGGCGACAAAGCCATCTGAAAGCTGAATATCCGATATGTCTGTGTAGCGGTTTCCCTGATAGAGGATTTCCCTGACAGTGACCTTGTGGTCTTTGCAGCAATACAACAGCGAAAGGATGACCTCCGCCTCATCGCAGCAGACGTAAAGGTCTTCATCATCCTCTCCGTCGCGTATCCGGAATCGGTCGTCTGCCGTTTGGCACTCATGAAATGCCCTTATCCACTTCAGTGCATCCTCATAAAACATCTTGAAGTCC
>NZ_CAPDXS010000102.1:0-13219 GCF_948601915.1 uncultured Acetatifactor sp.
GCGTTATGCAGTCTGGTTTCACGGCAAGTGAAATCGTTAAGCAGTATAAATGGCAGCTGGGCCACAGGAAGCCGGTCAGCAGCAGAAAAGCAGTTATGTGATTTGAAGCCAGCAAAAGGAGAACGGCCATGTATGATATGACAAAATACCTGAATACAATAGAAGACGTCATCGCGGGAGGCCCCTATCAGGACACCTGGGAATCCCTGTCCCGGTATACCGTGCCCGAATGGTACAAAAACGCGAAGTTCGGCATCTTCATCCACTGGGGAATCTACAGCGTGCCCGCTTTCGGCAGCGAATGGTATTCCCGGAATATGTACGTGAAGGATTCCCCGGAGTATAAGCACCATGTGGAGACCTATGGGAGGCACAAGGATTTCGGTTACAAGGATTTCATCCCCATGTTCACGGCGGACAAGTTCGATCCGGACGCCTGGGCGGAGCTGTTCGCGGAGGCCGGAGCCAGGTATGTCGTGCCCGTGGCGGAGCATCACGACGGCTTCCAGATGTACGAAAGCGAGATTTCCCACTGGAACGCCGCCGAAATGGGACCAAAGCGGGACGTGCTGGGGCAGCTGGAGGAGAGCTGCAAGAAGAATGGCATGGAGATAGGCGCATCCAGCCACCGGGTGGAGCATTGGTTCTTCATGGGCCACGGCAGAGAATATGACAGTGATGTCAGAGAACCCATGGAGAGAGGGGACTTCTACTGGCCGGCCATGCCCGAGCCGGAGAGCCTCCAGGACCTGTACAGCGAGCCCATGCCCACAGAGGAGTTCCTCCAGGATTGGCTGGTGCGGTGCTGCGAGATCGTGGACAAATATCGCCCGAAGATCGTCTACTTCGACTGGTGGATACAGCACAGCGCGGTGCGCCCTTATCTGCGGAAGTTTGCGGCATATTATTATAACCGGGCAGCCCAGTGGGGGAGCGAAGCAGTAATCAATTACAAGCATGACGCTTTCCTGTTCGGCACTGCGGTACCGGATGTGGAGCGGGGACAGTTCGCGGACATCAAACCATATTTCTGGCAGACGGATACCGCCATCGCCCTGAATTCCTGGGGCTATACGGAGCACAACGATTTTCGTCCGGCGGAGGACATCATCTGTGACCTGGTGGATATTGTGTCAAAAAACGGCTGTCTGCTGCTGAACGTAGGGCCGAAGCCCGACGGCACGATTACGCAGGAGGATAAGGCCGTCCTGCTGAAAATCGGAGCGTGGCTGAAGACCAACGGCGAGGCGATTTATGGTTCCCGGGTCTGGCGCAGATACGGGGAAGGGCCTACGCAGGTAGTGGACGGCCAATTCTCCGACAGCATCAAAAAGAACTTCACGTCCCGGGATTTCCGATTCACCACGGCAGACGGATATCTGTACGCCATTGCCATGAAATGCAGCGGGGACGGCGAATACTGCATCCGCTCCCTGGGAATCCAGGATGCCTCCAGACAGGCGAATTTCCACGGGATCATCCGGGATGTGGAAGTCCTGGGCTGCGGGGAGAAACCCCAGTGGAGCAGAGACCAGGAGGGGCTGCATATCAGGAGCGGTTTCGTGGGCGATGGGCCGGTAGTCTTTAAGCTGGAGCTGGAATAAAGGAAGGGAAATCGGATGATAGCGGCCATTATACGGCATCCAGATGACACCTACAGGCGCCGGAACACCCCTTTTATCCCGGCGTAGGGCAGACAGAAGTGCTTCCATAGTAAAGAGAGGTATGGGATTATGATATATATTTACCGGTATGCTTCGCCTCTGGGAGGCATTACGGTCGCTTCCGACGGCAGGGAGATTACAGGACTGTGGTTCGACGGTCAGAAGTATTTCGGCGCCGGCCTGCCGGAGGAGCCTGAAGAAAGGGAACTGCCTGTTTTTGGAGAGGTAAAGAGATGGCTGGACATCTATTTTGGCGGCAGGGCCCCGGATTTCACCCCGCCGCTGAAGATGGAGGCCAGCCCGTTCCGCAGGGCCGTATGGGAAATCCTGCTCACCATCCCCTTCGGGCAGACAATGACATATGGCGAAATTGCGGACACTATGGCAATGCGCAGGGGAAGCGCGCCGCAGGAAGCGGCATCACGAAAAGAGCCCGCGAAGATGTCCGCCCAGGCAGTGGGCGGCGCGGTGGGACACAATGCCATCTCCCTGATCATTCCCTGCCACAGAGTGGTGGGGACAAGCGGCAGCCTTACGGGCTATGCGGGCGGGATTGAGAAAAAGCTGCGGCTGCTTACGATGGAGAAGGCGGATATATCTTCGCTTTTTATGCCAAAGAGGGGGACGGCATTGTGACGGACGCAGCTATGCTGCTGCGGCTCTTATTTCCTGGCCAGAGTAGCCCAGAAGGTGGGCACCCCATGCTCATGGAGGAACCCTTCGCCATTGGTGTCCTCATACAGGTCCACCAGCTGGAAGCCCGCCTTGATCTGACCGCGGATCTGTTCCTCCAGGGTATGGGAGAACTGCACCCCATCGTCATTTTTCTCCAGGAGTGCCATGAGCTTTTGGTCCTTCAGCGGATTGAAGGGGAGGGAGTAACGGATCTCCCCCTCGTTCTCATCCTCGTCAAAGAGGAAATTCACCCCATTGTCCAGCCCTGCCATCAGGAGCCCGCCGGGCTTTAGGATGCGGTGGCATTCCCGCCAGACATGCATCACGTCCTCGATGTAGCAGTTGGAGACCGGGTGGAAAATCAGGTCGAAGGACGCGTCCGCAAAGGGAAGGGGCTTGGTCATGTCCCCACGGATGGCCTGGATCTGGTACCCTTCCCGCCTGGCTACCATGAGCTCGCTCTCAATCTGGCGGGGAGAATTGTCCAGCACGGTACAGTTCGCGCCCAGGGCGGCGAAGATGGGCATCTGCTGCCCGCCTCCGGAGGCCAGCCCCAGGACGTCCGCGCCGGAGAGGGCCGGATACCAGCTCTTCGGCACCGGTTTAGTGGGGGTAAGCACCATGTCCCACTCTCCCCGGAGGGCAGCGGCGTACTGCTCATGGGAGATGGGAACGCCCCATTCCCAGCCCTCTTCTATCCATCTGTCGATAGTTTCTGCATTGATTTCCGTATAATTCATGTAAGTATCTCCCTGGCTCAAAGCAATCCAATGATAAGGAAAGAAAAAGCTTCCTATGAGAGGGATTATACAGAAGAAAGAACCGGATGTCAACAAAACGCTTCGGTTCCGGTGAAGGTGGAATGCTCTTGATTCCGTGGAATGCCCTACAATTTTACGGATAATCCCTACAAAGAATTATTTGTGATTCAAGTAGAATTATGGTATAATAATTTTGCTTTAACAACGCATAAAGCTAGGGGTACGCGATAAGGGGGATGACATTGAGTCCAAAATCCCTGCCGAACTGCGGGATGCGAATGGAACCACACTCCGCATGATTGCGTAAATAAACGGAGAGGTGATTTTATGGTTCAAAGCGTTTCTTTTCGGAATTTTCGGGGTTTTCAGCATCTGGAGCTGCCGGATTTAGCCCCAATTACTCTGCTTTCCGGAAAAAATAATACAGGGAAAAGCACGGTTTTGGAGGGCATTTTTCTGCTTGCTGACCACAGTGATTCCATGTGCTTTGAAAAGATCTGTAACTTCAGAAGCCTGCCGGTCATTCCTGACTTTGATATATTGTGGAAGCCTTTGTTTCATCAGATGAATGCAGATGAGCCGTTCAGATTTTTGCGCGGCTAGAACACGATACAGAGCTGACCTATTATCGCGAGGATTCTTATTCGCCGCAGCTGCAGGATTTTAAGGGGATGACGCCTGATGTTATGAATCGGTTTATGTCTTCTGCGCAAAGTGGCTATACCTTGAGATTCCGGCTCACGCAAAAGGAGCTTTCCTATACGGAGACCGGCCACTTTGTGGCGGCACCTGATGGAATTGCGGTAAACATAAATACCAGCATTCCCAACAATCAAAAGGTAGCCATGCCATTTACACAGATGATCAATTCCAAAATTGCGGCCTTTTACTCGCCGGTGGAGCTATTTGGAAAACTTGAACTGAAGGGAAGGAAAAGTGAAATCCTGGGCATTCTCAAAAAAATGGATCCGGCTATTTCTGATATTACCGCTATTACTACAAATGGGCAGACACAGCTATATGGCAACATGGGAGGAAAACTATTGCCCATACGTTTGGCAGGGGATGGCATGAACAGGTTGCTGATTATCATGCTGTCTATTATGGAGAATCCAAGCTCTATTTTTCTAGTTGACGAGATTGAAAATGGATTCCACTACTCAATGTACCCCATGATTTGGGAGTGCATTGCGCATGCTGCTCAAAAAAGCAACTGCCAGGTCATCGCCACAACGCACAGCTATGAGTGTGTTGCCGCCGCGGTAGAGGGAATAGAAAAAGCTGATATGAAAGATGACTTCTGCTTTTTCCGTTTGGCTCGGGAAAAAAATGGCCCACGTGCATATCGTTTTTCCTCTGATGTGATCCGCACAGCGCTGGATTCAGAAATGGAGGTACGCTTATGCCGCGCAAGAAGAAAACGGGAGGATTTGTGCTTAACCATTTTGCTATTTTTCTGTAAATGACAAATTTGTTTCTATGAAGGTCGGAGAAGCCGCTGACGCAGGCGCTTTCAACTGGTTCCATCCCAATTTGGCCTCTCTGAAAGAGTGCTTGAGCAAGATGGAGGCGAGGAGCTAACCACATTGGTAGATAAGGACAAGGGCATCTGGCTGCTGACCCAGAATCCTGGAAAGCCGCATGATAAGCGGTTTGGAGATTCCGAGAGTGTATCACAGGACAAACGTAGGAGTGAAGGATATCTATGGTGAACAGACAGCTGGAAATGGTCTATATCTTAATGAACAAAGGCTCTGTGACGGCGGAGGAGCTGGCAGAGCGTTTCGAGGTGTCCACGCGTACCGTCTACCGGGACATCGACAGCCTGTCCATGGCGGGGATTCCGGTCTATGCCAATCGGGGTAAGGGCGGCGGCATCCGCCTGATGGAGCATTTCGTCCTGGACAGACGGTTATTGTCCAAAGAGGAGCAGGGCAGAATCCTGGCCGCCCTGGCCAGCCTGCGGGAGACGGGGGCTTCTCAGGACATAAGGATTCTGGAGAAGCTGGAGACTTTCTTCAAGGCAGAGCCTCTGGACTGGGTGGCCATCGACTTCTCCGACTGGAGCGGCAGGCGGGGGGAGCTGTACGGGCAGATCAAGGAAGCCATCTTGGGGCGGCATGTGATGGCCTTTGATTATTATGGACAGCACGGGGACATGATGCGCCGGGAGGTGGAGCCGATTCAGCTGCTTTTCAAGGAATATACCTGGTATGTGAGGGCCTACTGCCGAATCCGGGGGGCCATGCGGCTCTTTAAGGTGCTGCGGATGAAGCGGGTGGAGGTGCTGGAGGAGAGCTTCGAACTGGGGCCGCGGCACCGTGTGGAAGAGGAGCATTCCATGGAAGAAGGGCATTCCATGGAAGAAGGGCATTCCATGGAGAAATCTCTGGAGAATCCGGCATTGGGGAAAAGAGGAGAACCGGGAAGGGACAAGGAAGCGGGAAAAGAAGGGAAAGCGATAGAAACCGGACAATCGGAAGAAGCCCCAGTCTGTAGGGGAGAGCCGGAATCGCCCATGGAAGCAGGCAAACCAGGTGTACAGGGGGAAATCGTCTTCCGTATAGACAGGAAAGAGGCATACCGGGTCTACGACAGATTCGAGGAGGATGAAATCACGGTGCTGCCCCAGGGGGATTTCGAGATACGGATGCGCTGCTTGGTGGACGACTGGGTCTATGGGCTGATTCTGTCCTTCGGGCCATCCGCCAGAGTGCTGGGGCCGGACTGGGTGCGGGAGGAGCTGGCGGCCAGAATCCGGCGGATGGGGGAGAGTTACGGCATGGCCCTGCTTCGCGATGCGGACGAGGGGATGTAAATAGAAAATTTATGGGGAATCATGGGCAAAAGGACAGGCTTATTTGCAGAATGACTGGAACAAGGAAAGGAGACTGGAAGTCATGAATAAGAAGAAAGTGATCGGTTATGTAGGAACCAGGGACTTGGGCAGAATGCGGGAGGAGGACATCAGAAAGCTGGATGTGATCAACATTGCCTTCGGGCACATCCGGGAGAACGAAACGGTATGGGAGGATGGCGCGGGCACAGAGGAGAATCTGGAGCGCATCCGCAGGATCCATCCGGAGATCAGGATCATTCTTTCCATCGGCGGCTGGAGCGCGGACGGCTTCTCCCAGGCGGCCATGACGGAGGGCTCCAGGGAAAAGGCTGCGAAGAGCGCGGCAGAACTGGTGGCGGCACATAAGCTGGACGGCATAGACATCGACTGGGAGTATCCCTGCTTTGCCCTTGCGGGGATTGCGGCCGATATGCGGGACAAGGAGAACTTTACCTTGTTCCTGGCGAAATTGCGCCAGGAGCTGGATGCCCTGGGAAGCGGCAAGATGCTCACCATCGCAGCCGGAGGGGACACCTATTTCACCCTGCATACGGACATGGCACAAGTGCAGCGGTATCTGGACTATGTACAGCTGATGACCTATGACCTCCAGGGAGGCTTCGTCAAAGTGACTGGGCATCATGCTTCCCTGTATCCCGGGACCGCTAATCTGTTCGACGTATGCGTGGACAAGGCGGTGAAAACATTTATGGCGGCGGGTGTGCCGGCGGAGAAGCTGATTGTGGGCGTACCTTTCTATGCAAGGCACTGGAAAGGAGTGAAGGGAGGCGGCGACGGCCTGGGCCGGGAAGCCGGAACGGTGGGAATGGGAGGTCCGGGATACCGGGAGCTTGCCCAGAGCTATATAGACAAGAACGGGTACAGGCGCTATTGGGATGATGCCGGCAAAGCTCCCTATCTGTTCAACGGGGACTGCTTCATCAGCTATGACGATGGAGAAAGCCTTCGGGCCAAAGCGGACTATGTCAGGGAAAAAGAGCTGGGCGGAATCATGTTCTGGGAATACGGCTGCGACCCTGACGGCATATTGCTGAATTGTATATATGAAGCTTTCCGCGCGCAGGCATAAAGCAGGCAGAGAGGGCGTGGCAGATAAGAAACCGAAAGCGATGCAAAGGAAGGCGAAAATCAGAAAGCACGGAGGGAAAATCATGTTCAGAGAACTTCGCAGAAAAAGACAGGAGCTGCCGCTCCAAGAAAGCATCGACATCCTGATGAAAGGGACATCGGGGGTCCTGGCCCTGTCCGGCGATGAGGGCTATCCTTACGCTGTCCCGATCAGCTATGTGTACAGGGATTCCAAGCTATACTTCCACGGAGCGAAAAGCGGGCATAAGATAGACGCGGTCAAAAGGCAGGAGAAGGCCTCTTTCTGCGTGATTGCCCAAGATGAGGTCATTCCCGAGAAGTACACGACCGCCTACAAGAGCGTAATCGTTTTTGGCAGGATCCGCATTCTGGAAGATGAGACAGAAATCAAAGAGGCGGTAGAGGCGCTGGCCATAAAATACCATCCGGACGGCGATGAAGCAGGACGGCAGAGCGAAATCGACAGGTTCCGGGAGACCCTGTGCATGATGGAGATGTCCATTGAACATATCTGCGGAAAAGAAGGACTTGAGCTGCTGAAGGCGAGACAGTAGTGGTATTTATCTCCTATATATGCAGTATAAATAATCGTGCGTAAAGAACACGGCCCTGAGAGAGCTTTTACATGGCTCCTTCGGGGCCTTTTCTGCGCCCATTTGTCCAATTTCCCGGCCCAGGCGGAGGCTTGCGGGAAAAAGTTCCGGCAGGGGCGATGGCTTAAATTGTCAATTTAGATGTCTTGATTAGAAATATACATATGGCGGAGAAAAGGATATAATCTTTATTGTAATTTCCACAAAAGGAATAGAAAATCATGGTAATATTTTGGCTATTTTGAGACAAAGGAAAGGGAGATGAGCGGTATGGGTTTGGGAAATTCAAGGAGAGACAGAAAGAAGCTGTGGAATCAGATTTACCGGAATCGATGGCTTTACCTGATGATGGTGCTGCCGGTGGCCTATTTCATCATCTTTAAGTTCGGCCCTATCTATGGACTGCAGATATCCTTCCGGGATTTCCGGGTACGGAGGGGAATCTGGGGGAGCGAGTGGGTAGGCCTGAAGCATTTCAGGCAATATCTCACGAATCCGGGTTTCTGGATACTGGTCAAGAACACTATATTGCTGGGAATCGGCCAAGTGCTGTTCGTATTCCCCATCCCGATCATCTTCGCGCTGCTGGTCAATGAAGTGAGGTCGAAGAAGGGTCAGAGGCTCATCCAGAACATCAGCTATCTGCCCCACTTCGTGTCGGTGGTGGTAGTGGCCTCCATGGTGACCACATTCCTGGCCAAGGACGGCATCATCAACAAAATCATCGCCATGCTGGGCGGGAGCGGCCACCTGTTCATGCAGGATCCCAAATGGTTCCGGCCGGTGTACTGGATTTCGAATCTGTGGCAGGAGATGGGATGGAGCGCGATCATCTACTCCGCCGCACTGACCAATGTGGACGAGCAGCTCTATGAGGCGGCGGTCATAGACGGCGCGAACCGCTGGCAGCAGACCGTACACGTCACGCTTCCGGCAATCAAGCCCACGATTTCCATCATGCTGATCATGGCGATCGGAAACATCATGAGCGTTTCTTTTGAAAAGGTTCTGCTGCTGCAGAATGCGCTGACCTACGAGGTGTCGGATATCATATCCACCTTCGTCTACCGCCAGGGACTCAGCGGGGGCCAGTACAGCTATTCCACGGCGGTGGACATGTTCAGCACGGTGACGAATTTCGTGCTGATACTGGTTGCCAACCGGGTGTGCAAGCTGCTGGGAGAGACCAGCCTTTGGTAAAGGCCGGTAAGAACGGAACAAGGAGGAATGAGAATGAACATAAACAAAGGAAGAGGCTATCGCGTATTTCAGATATGTAATGCGCTGCTGATGGCGGGGGTCTGCCTGGTGGTACTGTTCCCGCTTTACTACATGTTTATCGTCTCCATCAGCGACGGGGCGGCGATTATGTCCGGCCAGGTGAATTTCCTGCCCAAGGGATTTTCCCTTCGCGCTTACAGGGCTGCCTTTAAGAACAATGATTTCCTGAAGAGCTACTGGAACACGATTGTGATCACTGTCAGCGGAACCGCGGTCAATCTGATCATGACCACGCTGTTCGCCTATCCTCTGTCCAAGCAGACCCTGCCGGGCCGGACATTCTTCATGCGGATGGCAGTGTTCACCATGTTCTTCACAGGAGGCATGATACCGTCCTATATGCTGGTGACGAATCTGGGGCTGGGCAATACCTACTGGGCATTGATTCTGCCGGGGGCCATCAGCGTATACAACATGATCATCATGCGCACCTTCTTCGAGGGGATTCCGGCGGAACTGACGGAGGTGGCGTACATCGACGGCGCGAATGACATTCAGATTCTGTGGAAGATTATCCTGCCGCTGTCGAAGCCGATTTTCTTTACACTGCTTTTGTTCTACGCGGTGGGACACTGGAACGGGTTCTTCAATGCGCTGCTCTACTTAAACGATAAGAGCCGGTATCCGATCCAGATGTTCGTCAGAGGAGTGGTGTTCAGCGGCGAGACCCTGAGCATGGCCATGGCTTCCTACAATTCCTCCTCGGAAGTGGGGGCGGAGCTCCTGTCTGAGGAAGGGGCGAAATACGCGATCATCATACTGTCCATGATTCCGATTTTGGTGGTATTTCCGATTGTCAGCCGGTATTTCAAATCCGGCGTGATGATCGGCGCAGTGAAAGGTTAAACGACAGACGGCATGGAAAGGAGGATAGAGGTTCACTGAGATGACGTCTTGCGATATAGAACAGAATACGAAAATGGAGGGAACTATGAAAAGAAAAATCGTAGCACTATTTATGACAATGGCTTTGATGGCTGGTACATTGGCAGGCTGTGGCAACAGCGATGCCGGCGGCTCCTCCGATGTGTCATCGGATGCCGGAAGCACGGCGCAGGAGAGCAGCGCGGAAAGCGCGGAGGAACCGGAAGGGGAGAATTCCGGGGAAAGCGAAGCAGAAAGTGAAGAAGAGAATCAAGGCGCGTCCGGGGAAACGGCGAGCAGCCTGCTGACGGAGGAACCGGTGACCATTACATTCATGAGAGGCGAGAACAGCGCGATTCCGGTCCAGGACAATGTGGCCTCCACCCGCCAGATTCTGGAGAGGACAGGCATCGACCTGGACATCACGGCAGTCCCCGGCTCCGACTACAATACGAAGATGACCGCCCTGTATGCGGCCAACGATATGCCGGACATCTTCTTCGCCTTTAACATGACCAAGCGCGAGATGGTGGAGGACGGCGCTCTCCTGGCGCTCAGCGACCTGATCGATGAATACGCGCCGAATATCAAGGCATACTATGACGAGAACCCGTACCTGTACCGCACCATGGTGGACGGGGAGATTTATTCTCTGCCTCAGAAGCGGGTGGATCAGAATCTGGAGGCCGGATGCGTGCCCTTCATACGCATGGACCTTCTGGAGGATGCAGGGCTTCCCGTTCCCACCACATGGAAGGAGCTGGCGGAGACGCTGGTCACCCTGACTGAGAAATACAATATGGAAGGCTGGGCGGCCAGGGGCTCCGGACGTATCATCGGCGAGAGCGACTACAGTTGGCTGGACAGCTTCGGCGCGTCCTTCTCCCATTACACCGACAAGGAGGGTACATGGCATCTGGGCATGATTGAGGACAAATACAAGGATGCGGTGCTGTTCCTGAAGGATCTGGTGGAGCGGGGCGGCCTGGATGAGGAATGGCTGACCACGGATACTGCCGGCTGGCAGGAGAAGCTGGGCAGCGGGAACTATCTGTTCTGGTACGATAACCCCACCTTCGCCAGCGGAATCAATACGGCCCTCAGCGCCGTGAACCCGGACGCCAGATTCGCCCCTCTGGAACTGCTCGAAGATTACGACGGAAATGTCTTCAATTATAAGCAGCCCACCCATTATACGGACACCTTCTATATCAGCGCGGACGTGGAGGATCCCGTACTGCTGATCAAGTTCCTGGACTGGTGCTACAGCGATGAGGGCGCGATTACATTCGGCTATGGCCGTGAGGGAGAGACCTACTATCTGGACGATGACGGGAACCCTCAGTGGCTGCCGGAAATCCTGGAGAAATACGCCAACGCGGAGGACGGATATTATCAGGCTTCCTCGGACATGGGGGTCAATAACGGGTATTTCTGCCCGGCATGGATGAACCTGACGATAGAGGTATTCCGGGCTTCCAGCAATAATCCGGATGAGCTGACGGCGCAGTATATCTATGATTTTTATGAGGAGCAGCTTAATGACGGCACGATTGTGGAAAAGACCCTTCTGCCGCCGATGACGGTAGAACAGGATGCGCGCATTCAGGAGATCAAGCAGGCTGTCCAGGACACGGCCATAACGGAATTCTCGAAATTCGTCATGGGCCAGCGGCCGATAGAGGAATATGACGCATTCATAGAGGAATTAAAGGGCCTTGGAGCACAGGAATGGGCAGATATCCTGAATGAGGCGGAAACCGCATTCCAGGAGACCATGGAAGGCTTATGATCCTTGAACGAAGGGGGCGTCCTGGGACGCCCCTTTTCATCTTCACGTGCTGGCTAGGTGGGCTCTGAAACAGGTTGAAAGGGAAAAGCCTGTGGTGCAGGGGATTGCGGGCCTTGATGAGATTGAGTATGAATGAATATGATATTGATTACCTGAGTGCGGAGTACAAACTGAATACAATAGTCATGCGTGATAAGAATCTGTTCCTGCCGCTTGAAATCCTGAATATCCGCTGCGTCGATCAGAGGGCCGAGCGGCAGAACCAGACATTTACGCCTTATATGCATCAGCATGTATGCTTTGAGATGCATATGCCGATTGTGGGATGGCAGACTTACCAGATTATGGAAAAGGCGGTTTCGATCCATGAGGACGAGGTAGTGCTTTTTGCGCCCAACACGCTGCATTCAGCCCTGAAAAGCAGCGACAATCTAAAGAAGTTCAGCATGAAGTTCTCCCTGATCCTTCCCGTGGATGCCGGGGAGGATGAGGAGGACAGCCGTTTCCTCTATATTGTAAGGGAGCTTCACGCCAGGCCGTATATCAAGACAAAGCCCAACAGATGGTATCTGGAGCTGATGAACAGGGTCTTTCTGGAGGCCTATGAGGAGAAATACGGGTGGACGGCTCTGGTGCTCAACATGGTCTCGCAGATGGTCATCGAGATTGTGCGGGAAAACCTGCCCAAAGAGAAGAGGCACGCTTCGGAGGAGGGACTACAGCGCAAACGGATAGAGAGCATAGAAAGCTTTATACAGGATAATATCTCCGCCATGATCACAAAACAGATGGTGGCAGAGCAGATGTACCTGAGCGTCCGCCAGCTTGACCGAATCGTGCTGGCGGAAAGGGGCATAACGCTCAAAAGCCTGATCGATCAGATTAAGATACGGGAGGCGCGCCGTCTGCTGCGGGAAACCGATATGACCCAGAAGGACATTTCCATATCGCTGGGGTTCACGGAGACCAGCAGCTTCAATCGGTATTTTCGGAGGTTTGAGTCTGTCTCGCCCGGCATATACCGAAAACAGGCGGGGAAAGACGGAAAATCGGAACAGGACAATGGAACGCTTCAAGAAGAATGATAGAAAGGATAACGCAATATGAAACGGGAGAACAAGTATGATGCAAAGCACCTGGCGGATGTGGACGTCCTGGTAGTCGGCGGGGGCTTCCCCGGAATCTGTGCCGCGCTGGCGGCCGCGCGGCTGGGAGTGCGGACGCTTCTGGTGGAACGGAACGCCGTGATCGGGGGACAGGCGGCGGAAATCGATACATGGGGGCTGGACGGCTTCCTGGATATCGACGGCAGATTATTGATTAGGGGGATTCCATGGGAAATCCTGAATCTGGCGGTGGCGGAGGGACAGTCCGATCCACTGTTTTCGAAGATTGACTACAGGCTGATGGAAGAGGAGGGAATCGACGCAGCGCTGCGGAAGGCTGATTTGGAGCCGTATATCCCATACAGCAGGCCGGATTCCTGGATGAACGCTTTCAACGACCAGTATGTAAATCCAAATGCTTATCGCTATGTGGCTTTGAAGCTATTGGAGGAAGCCGGGGTACAGATTCTGTACCAGATGCCTGTAATCGACGCGATTCTGGAGGGAAAGGCGCTGAAAGGCGTAATCGTCCAG
>NZ_CAPDXS010000102.1:13229-20197 GCF_948601915.1 uncultured Acetatifactor sp.
AAATATGAGATATTGGCCAGGCGTATCGTGGATACTTCACAGAGCGCGGTGGTGAGCACATGCGCCGGAAATCCCTTCCCTCATTCGAACGGATATATGGGGACGCTGGTCCGCGTGAGCGGCATCGATATCATGCGCACGCTGGATTTTATAGAGGAGCAGATCGCATCGGAAGATCCGGCGGTCCTGCAGGCGGAAGAAGAGGAGATGAGAAAGGCGAAGGAGGAAGGGACGAGAGCACCTGAGCCAGGGTGGTTTCTGCGTCCGATGGTGGGCAAACGGGCGCAGCCGGATGAAATGCGCAGGCTGGTACAGGGAGGCAATCCGCTGTTCATCCATGGATTTATGAAAACCCTGGAAAAGGCCATCCGGGACAATCCGGAGTATGCCGCCATCAAACGCTCCAATGGGGAGCATGTGTGGCTCTTCTACGAGAGGGACAACATGGGCTGCTATCCCGTATTCGGCGACGGCTTTGAGGAGGTGGACGTGGCGGATCCGCTGAACTATTCCAGCGCGGTCAATGCGGCGCGCAGGCTGCAGTGGATCTATCATCGCTTCTTCCGGGAATATATTCCGGGCTTTGAGAATGCGCATCTGATGGATGTGTATGCCAATATCTCCAAGGCGCTGCGCGTGCCCGAGGAGCCGGAAGGGTTTACGGAGTATACCATTTCCAGAGAGGATCTGGCTGGGTACTCGGACCGCAAGGATATCCTGACCTATGTGAGGGGCCATCCGCACAGCGGGCAGAATGAGCATGGCTGGGGGATTCCCATGGCAAGCCTGATTGTAAGGGGATATGACAATCTGCTTGTGACCGGTAAGCCGGCGGGCCGAATGATACACTATATCGCCACCTGTGCGAAGGTAGGGGAAGCGGCAGGCGCGGCCGCAGCGGTTTCCGTTCTGGAGAATACCCCTTTGAGGGAGACCGATTCGGACAAGGTGAAAAGCAGGATAGGATAATTTGAGAGAAAGGATGCCCAAGCGGCAGCAGATTGGAGAATTGTTATGAAAAGACTTTATGGTGTAATTACGGCAATGGTGACGCCGTTTGACGAGAATGGTCAGGTCATGCTGGAGCAGGTTCGGAATATGGTGGAATTCCTGGTAAAGAGGGGAGTGAACTGCCTGTATCCCTGCGGCACCACGGGGGAGATGTTCCTTATGCATGAGGAAGACCGCAAGAAGGTGGCGCAGGCAGTGGTTGAGCAGAACCGGGGGAGGCTGACGACCTATATCCATGTAGGCGCCATGGATCCGGACGAGACGATTCGCCTGGCACAGCATGCCTGTGATATCGGCGCGGATGGCGTGGGAATCGTGACACCGGCTTTTTTCGGCACAAATCCGGATGCCATGGTGGAATATTATGTAAAGGTGCTCCATGCGATTCCCCAGGACTTTCCTGCCTATCTGTACAATATTCCGCAACTGGCGGCAAACGATCTGACCTCGGACACCATAGGCCGTATCCTGGAGCTATGTCCGAACGTGGCCGGAATCAAATATTCCTACGCGGACATGGCACGTACATATGAGTACCTGGGAATCGCCAGGGATTTCGAGGTGGTGCAGGGGGCGGACAGCCTGTTCCTGCCCACTCTGGCAATGGGATGCGCCGGAACAGTGTCCGGATGCAGCTCGGTCTATCCGGAACCCTTCGTGAAGGTCTACGAGGCGTTCCGGGCTGGAGACATCGAAACCGCCCGCAGCTGGCAGAACCTTGCCAACAAATTCGTCAGGGCCCTGGGCGCCGGCAGCAATATGGCGATTTTCAAGAGCGGTCTGCAGTATCGCGGCCTGATGGCGGGACATATGCACCGGCCGCAGATTGATCTGAAGGAGGATCAGGCACAGGAGCTGTGGAAGACTCTGAGGGCTCTGGAGGAGAAGTGCCCGGAGGGAATGATTATCCGAGATTGAACCGGCTGTACAAGCGGCTTGGCGGAAGGGAGGCTTCATGCGACGGACACGGATAGAGGAATATGAAAAGGGGGGCTACCGAATCTACAGAGTGCCTTCCATTGTGTGTACAGACAGGGGGACGGTGATTGCGGCTTACGAGTGCCGTTTTGGCGGAGACTGGTCCGCCATGGATCTGGCGATCCGCCGCAGTACGGACGGAGGCCAAACATGGTCTGACCGTATGATTGTAGCGGAGGGCCATGGAATCGATGCAATCCACAATGCGGTGCTATTTGCGGACGGAAGTATGGTGCATCTGATCTGGCACCGCAATTACCGTGAAGTCCGCTATATGCGCAGCCTGGACCAGGGACTTACATGGTCTGAACCCAGAGACATTTCTGACGCATATATCCGGCTTCGGAAGCGGTACAATTGGACGGTGATCGCGGCCGGGCCGGGGCATGGGCTTGTGACCTCCGCGGGCAGGCTGATCGTCCCGGTCTGGGCAGCGGCAAACTCCAGGGATATTACCAGCCATCATCCTTCCGTGGTGACCACGCTGTACAGCGACGACCATGGGGAGACATGGCAGTGCGGTGAGATAATATGGGACAGGGAGGATTTCGTGGATCCAAATGAATCTGTGCTTGCGGAGATTTCGGACGGCAGGATGATGATAAACTGCCGCCATGAAACAGGGAATGGCCTGCGCAAGGTGGGCTTTAGCCCGGATGGAATCAGCAACTGGGCTGGATTCTACTTTGACGGACAGCTGATTGACCCGGTCTGCTGTGCGGGAATGACGCAGGGGGACGGGCATCTCTGGTTCACGAACTGCGCATGCGGAAAGGAGGAGGGCAGGATACGGCTGTCCATCCGGCGCAGCGATGACGATGGGAGGACGTGGCCGTACAGAAGGGAACTGGCTGAACAGGGCGGCTACAGCGATGTGTTTTACAGTCCTTCCCGGAAAATGCTGTATGTCATTGCGGAGGCAGGGCGCGCTACAGAACATACATTTTCCTTTGGACTATCCATAATCAGCCTTTCGCCGGAAGAAATCGGATGAAGTTCAGGGCAAAAAATCAAAAACTTTTTAAAATATGACACGCTGATGTCATATTATAAAGTGTATGATAGACATACACTTAAGGAAGCAGGAGCCGCTTCTCAGAGTGAGATGCAAGGCAGAGGACGTACCTCTGCCAGAGCCGATAAGGGAAAGCATGCAAAACGAAAGGAGAGCGACATCATGGAAAGCACAATGAAACAGGAACTGAAGATCTGCCAGAGCTGCGGGATGCCCATGCAGGAGGAGCAGTACGGAACCAACCGGGACGGCAGCAAAAACCACACCTATTGCTGCTACTGCTACAAAGACGGGGCCTTTGCCCAGGACTGTAGCCTGGAGGAGATGATAGACTTCTGCGCGGCTTTCGAGGTAGAGGGCGGCCGGGCCAAAACGGTGGAGGAGGCGAAGGCCATGCTGGGCGAATACTTCCCCACCCTGGAGCGCTGGAGGGCGTAAGGAAGTGCAATTCCGTAAGCAGGGGCAGCCGAAGCGGACATTCCGTTCTGTTCCGGCTGTCTTTCCATCCACTGATGCAGGAATGAAACAGCAGAAGACAAGGAGACAGACCATGGCAGTGAAAGTATTGGAAATCAAGAAAGAAAGCTGGCCGGCAACGCGGCTGATCGGAAAAAGATATACAGGCGCTCCCAACTGGGGAGAGTGGTGGGAAAAGGACTGGTTTGCGGTATTGGAGCAGAATCCGTGTCTTCCCATCAACGGGGATGCCTATATCGGTGCTGTGCACATCGTGGAGGGGATGCCCGAGCGATGGATCGGCATGTTCTTCCCGGCAGGCACAGAGGTTCCGGATGGGTTTGAGTCCATTGACATAGAGCCACAGGAGTATGCGGTATGCTATCTGTCCGACAAGGAGGGCAGCAGGGACTTCTTTACCATGGAGACCCACGACATGTGCCTGGAGGCGCTGCGGGCAGCAGGGTTTGCCAGGAAAGAGGACGACTGGTGCTTCGAGAGATACAACTGCCCCAGGTACACCACGCCGGACGGGGAGGGAAACGTCATCCTGGACTATGGGATTTCCGTATTGTGATGATATTTAAGGAGGAGTTCTTATGCTGGAAATACCGGAGAGCCTTACCATAGCCGCACAGCTCAACGAAACCGTGAAAGGGCTGGAGATTCGCAGGGTGGAAGCGGCCCACACCAAGCACTCCTTTGCCTGGTATACAGGCGACCCCGACTACTACGCGGAGACCATGGAGGGGAAGCCCCTGGGTGAGGCCATAGGCTGGGGCAGCTATGTGGAGATCGATGTGGGAGACTACCGCTTTGCCGTAGGGGACGGAACGAATTTAAGATATTACGCCTCCGGCGAAAAGCTTCCGCCCCGCTACCAGACCAGGATTGAGCTGGAGGATGGCAGCAACCTGGTGTGCACCGTGCAGATGTACGGCTCCATGTTCCTGGTGGATCCTAAGGAGTACGACAATTTCTATTACCATGTGGCCAAGGAGAAGCCCATGCCCGGAAGCGAAGAGTTCGACTACGCCTATTTCCGGGAGCTGAGGGAGCAGGCTTCAGGGACCCTGTCCATGAAAGCTTTCCTGGCCACGGAGCAGCGGATCCCCGGGCTGGGCAACGGCGTGCTCCAGGATATCCTGCTGCGGGCTGGTCTCCATCCGAAAAAGAAGATGGGCACTGTCCCCGAGAGCCGCTGGAGACAGGTATACCAGGCGCTCACCGATACGCTGGAGAAGATGACGGCTGCAGGGGGCCGGAACACGGAGAAAGACCTGTTCGGCCGGCCCGGCAGGTATCCCGTGATGCTCAGCAAGAACACCCTGGGCAAGGGCTGTCCCTACTGTGGGAACACAATCCAGAAGGCCAGTTACCTGGGCGGCACGGTGTATTTCTGCCCGGGCTGCCAGGAATTGTAAGGAAAGAGTTTTCCTCCCTGATTTCGGACAGTTCCACCGGCTTGTCATCAGACAGCCGTCTGGATACGGAATCTGCTCTATGAGGACGGGGCCAGGACAGTATTCCTGTATACAAAGGGGACAGAAGGGAATCCGCCAAAGGAGCTGCGGCAGCTTGCCCAGTACATGGAGGATTCCACAGCGGAGAATGCCAGATCCAGGGGGCTGACAAGGCTGCGCGAGATGGTGATGGGAGTAAAATGAGACAGGGAAGTGGGGCTGGCGTATATGAAATGGTATGAAATAGAGAAGCGGATTCGGGAGGAAGGAAAGGACGAGGGAAAAGCCGAGGGAAAGGCTGAGGCTATAATGGAACTGCTGGAGGATATCGGTGTGATACCAAAGGAGCTGGAGAAGCGGATTCAGGAACAAAAGAACCTGGATATTCTGCGGGAATGGCACAAACTGGCGGCGCATTCCAGGAGCATTGAGGAGTTTGAAAGGCTGATTTTGAAGGTTCCTCTGGGCTGAGTGCGGGGCAGGCTCCAACCATGGAAAAGGGGCCGATGGGCCTGTGGCGGCTGACATGTCACAGGCTCGGCGGCTCCAGATCGATTCTACCCCTGCCGTTTCACCACAGGGATCCACACCTCATACTGCGCATTCGCCGGGTCAGGGTTCAGGTAGACCTCCACATCGGGGGCGTTGCCGTACTCGTACCCGGAGGTGGGCAGCCATTCCGTCACGATGCGCCGCTCCAGCTCCTGGATGGACTGGTTGGTGCCAGACCCGGGGAACACGGCCCAGGTGGCTGCCGGCACGGTGTATTCCTCCAGGCCATCCGCTGCCTGGGTGGAGCTTACGGCGATGTAATACCGCCAGGGCTCTGTGTCATTACAGGTGCTGATGCCAAGCACGCCCATGGGCTGCGTGTCCATCATGCCCGTCAGCCGTTGCAATGTGCCGTTCGCGGCGATTTCTCCCCATTTTGCGGGAATCACCGCGAAGTTCTTCTCGATGTCCTTGTCCAGAGGCACGGACACGCCTACGATGCGGAAGGCCTCTTTCGTCTCGATTCGGTAGTTCATTTCTTCCACTCCTTTGACTGTGATTTTGAAGGTGATGGGCGGGAAGGATTTCACGGAAACCCCTTCCTTTTTCAGGGAGGAGGGGGCGATGCCGTGGACGGACTGGAAGGCCCTGTTGAAGGCAGTGGGAGAGCTGTACCCGTACTTGCCCGCCACATCGATGATCTTCATGCCCCTGCCCTGGAGATCCACGGCGGCCAGGGACATCTTCCTCCTGCGGATGTACTCGGCCAGGGGAACTCCCGCCATATAGGTGAACATCCGCTGGAAATGGTAGGAGGAACAACAGGCGATCCGCCCCAGCTGATTCATGTCGATTTCCTCCGTCAGATGCTCCTCGATATAGCTTATTGTGTCATTCAAGCGCTCGATCCATTCCATGATTTAATCTCCAATCTTTTCGCCTGCTCTTACTATACCATAGCCGCAGGGCTTTTTTCCTCTCTGTTTCTGCACGGAAAAGAGAGATGCCTTCATTATGTCATAGCATGAAGCCATATGCAAGAAAAACGGAGCCCCGGCCGGCCAAATCGTTGGCTGCGCCGGAAGCGGCGTCTGGCCCTTCTGCCTCCGTGCTGTTTCTGCCGCTTAAAAAACCTATTGAGTGTAATTTCTATTCGGCATATATTTCTAGAAATGATGTGATTTTCCCATGTGTATATTCTCCCTCGATCAAACCAAACTCTGGGTCATAATATTTATTATCATAAAGCAGAGTCCAATGTGTATATCCCGCATCTGTGTGAACTGTCAGAATCGAATACTTGTAGGGAACGGGATTCTTCTTGGAGATTCGTTTGTTTCTTTCAGCGTGTCCTATGCCATAAAAATCAAGTATTTCTATCAGTTGACCGATACTTGTAGCTCCATCTGTTTTCATATCTTTCATTACTTCTTCAACGCTTTTTCCAGCAATCATGGCAATACACGCTTGGCCACATGTTGAAAAAGTAGGCTGCATGATTATACTCATTAACGAAATAAATTGCCAAATTTATGCAGCCTGCTTTATCTCCT
>NZ_CAPDXS010000103.1:0-20166 GCF_948601915.1 uncultured Acetatifactor sp.
CCCCATCGCCTGTTTAGGTTATGCTATAGGAAGCAAGTGCAGCTTCCTATAGTCAATCGGCTAAGGTAACTGTAAGTTCTTATAGGTTATACTACTGCATCATCCTGCGTATAACCCTCAAGGGAATTCTCCTTTACCTGGATGCAGACATAACTGATGGCCGAATCCTCGGCTGCGAAAAACTGGCGCTTTGCGGCAGGAGAGACGCGGATCCAGTCCCCTGCCGTGAGCGCCACTGTCTCCCCGTCAATGACAGCTTTGCCGCTTCCGGATAGGATGGCGTAGATTTCTTCATTTTTCCTGTGGGAATGGACGAAGGGCACTCCTGCGCCTGCCGGAAGATGATTGACGCTTACCTCTGCGCCAGTCAGACCGAGCAGGTCATGAAGCTCTGTCCTCGCTTCCGGCCTTACGCTTACTTTGTTAAAATTTGCCATGGTATTACCTCCAGTCTTGTTGTAATAATATTTGTTACAACTATATTTATAACACTGACTGGTTGTAATGTCAATAGTTACATTAAACTTTTTCTTCTGCAATCATTTTCTGACTGTCATTTACGATATCCTGTATCGTCACTGACTTCATTTCTTTTTCCAATGCCATTTGTATCTGTTCCAGCCGTGCATCTAAAATAGAGTGGATATTCCGGCCCACAGGGCAGAGCGGGTTGGGATTTTCATGAAAATGGAAGAGCTTTCCGTCCTCTACGCACTCAACAGCTTCATAGACATCGAACAGCGTAATGGCATCCAGGGACTTGCAGATATCCGCGCCGCCGCTGCCTCGTATGACAGCTACGATTCCGGCTTTCTTCAATTGCTGCAGCAGCTTTCTGATGATGACAGAGTTTGCGTTTACGCTGGATGCAAGGAAGTCGCTGGTTATTTTGTGTTCTTCTTTAAAGGTCTCAATACAAATGAGTACGTGGACGGCAATGGTAAATCTGCTGGAAATCTGCATGGGGCACCTCGTCTGTGTCGTCAGGAACGACCGTCTTTTTATGATAGAGTATAGCAGACATAGGCTGATTTCTCAATGCTGTTTTTAGGGCTTAGGGATTTTGAGAGGGGAGGCGCTGTTATCGAATCCGGATGGAATGGAGCGGAAGAGGATTTAGGTTCAGGACGGCTTCGAGGATTTCCTCTCTGCGGCCTTTCGAATCTCCTTTTCAGGCACGCGGTAAAAGGCCTTTGCCATGGCGGCATCGAACCATACGGTTCGGTAGGCGAACCGCTGGAGCAGGATTTTCAAAGCCTTCGTTTTGCTGTATCTCCGGGTGTCCACGTCAGGGAACATCTCCGCGAATCGATACCATCCCCTGTCCCACTCTCCGTCATACTGGTCTTCGTAGAGCAGAAAGGCTTCCTGGAGCCGGTGTAGGATGGGGGTGATCTGTTTCACCAGCAATCCGGTCTCTTCCTTGAGCTGCTGTATGTTGAAAGGGCCGGCGTTTTCGATGAGGGTGAGGACTTCCGACTGCTGGGGGGTGGGGCGGGTCAGGGGCTTGCTGTATAGGCAGGCGAACAGTTCCATGTCCTCGGCCATGACCCATCCCAGGTTGCCGCCCGCAAACCGCCCTTTCACAAGCTTCCGCTGCAGCTGGCGCTGCCGGTTGAACTCCATGTCGTCGAAAGCGGCGCGGAAGGAGAGGACGGGAGGTTCCCCGAAGCCGTGCCAGTATACGTTCTGGCCGGGCTGGGTGTCCTGGTACAGGGCTATGTACTCGGTTTCGTCCGCTTTTCGGAGGAGACACTGGCGCTCCATGCGCAGAGAGGATTTTTTCGTCCGTTTCTGTTCTTCCTTTCGTTTGTTTCTGGTGTTGGCGCTGTTTTTTGCTGCTCTTGGGCGCCGATGTCAGGTTTGGGCATCTGGTGGTAAGCGGCAGAGGAAAGGCCGGGTTTCGGGCAATGCGTCCTGGAGCCTGATGCTTTGGTTCTGTATGGGGTCAGGCATTGTCCGCGCTGTTGCCAGGCTCGGCATTGCTCGATTCGGGCTCCATGGGGCGTATCGCCGTGTTCCGGGTCGCAGGAATAGTCGGTCAGCATGTCGCAGGGGATGTCCGGGCATTGGCCGCAGTGCAGGAAGCCTTTCTCCTGGCAGCATTTGGCTACGGGGCATTCCCCGTGGAAAGGGCGTCCCTCTGTCTCGATACAGCCGCCGCAGTTGCATGTCTCCTTGTATCCGCACCCGGTGCAGTGCAGTCCGCATCTTGAATCAACCATGTCAGTTACCTCCTTTTTTCCTCCACTATACCATTTTGAACATGACAACTGTATGTCATGTTGAGAGGTATATTGCATAACGCCGGAATTGTCCCTGGCGCTTTGTTGGCTTATCACTGCTTGCAAAGCAGGTAAAGGCCCTGCGGTGGGAATTGAACGCTGGCTGGATTTGTGCTATACTTTAGGCGGGTCAATTCGATAAAGAGGGATTTGAGGGGCTTTCACTATGAAGAAATTTTCGAAAGACATTCTGCGCGGGATGATTGTAAAGGGGCGCCTTCGGGAAGCGATGGCGTATTTGGAACAGTTCCCGGAAGCGGCAGCACTGTATCAAAAGGGCATGGACTTGTATCAGAAGGAACACTACCTTACTTACGATGTGGACGGGGAACTGAACGAAATACTCCTGATCTATCAAAAATATTACCGGGATGCCTTTTATCTGGAGCTCTCTGCTGAGGAGGCCGCGCAGCGGCTGCGGGAACGGTTGGCAGAACGGTTCCGGACTGCGCCCGATTTTTCGCTGGACAAGTTGGAGGAAATGGCCGGAGCAGCATTCCGCCGGAAGTCGTTCCATGCCCTGATGGGACGGACCAGTGGGTACTACGGTCCTTACATATGGAAAGTCGAGGAACTGAGGCATTACAAGGTGGAGCTGCCGGAGGGTACGCAGGACTACGCTGTTAAATTTCTGGATGGGTTCATCATGAAAAGCTGGCTGGATTACATTTCCTTCGGCGAGACAGGTACCGGAGGATGGTCCAACGGCGACGGTCTGATTCACTGCGTCAGAGCCGCCTGGGATCTGGAGTCAGAAGATTTCCAGGTGTCCCTCCTGAAGCACGAAGCCCAGCACGCCATGGACCAGGCCCGCTATAAGGACATCACAAACAAGGAGTTGGAATACCGGGCCAAGCTGGTGGAACTGATTTACTCCAAAGAGCGGAGGATGTTGGAGCGTTTCGTGAGTCAGGCCGACGCAACAAGGGCAGACAATGGGCACAGATTATCCGCTGAGCACATTGTAAGAGGATTCGAGATATGCCTGAAAAAAGACCGCGGCAGGCTGGCCGGGCTCCCCATTGAGACAGTGCAGACAGTCGCCCGGTCGCTTTTTGCAGAGAGCTGTAAAGAAATGGCGGCAAAATACCGCTGATCAGAGATCGTTCTCAGTATAAATCCCGGGCGGCGTCCAGTTCGGCTTTCATCCGCTCCACCATCTCCGGCGGCCCCAGGACTTTCACCTTTCTGCCGAAGCGCAGGAACCATTCCACGGCCTGTTCCCGGGTGGTGAAGCCCCATTCCGCATAGAGCCTGCCGTCTTCCTGCGGGGTGAAGCAGGCGGGGCCGTATTCCTCCACCAGGCGGTATTTCAGGGAGGGGTCGTAGAGGGCGGCGACCATGTAGTCGTTCGTCATGTGGGAGCCGAAGCGCTTTTTCTCCTCCGGGATTTCCCTGGGGGAGAAGGGCTCCTCCGTCACCTCCAGGTTCCACAGGCGGCGCAGCTTGTACAGACGGAAGTCCTGCCGCTGTCTGCAGAAGCCGAAGACGTACCAGTCAGACCATTTGAAGACCAGCAGGCAGGGCTCTATCAGCTTGTCCGCCTCGCCCTTTTCGTAGTAATAGCGGAAGGAGATGCACCGGGACGCCTGGATGGCGGCTTTCATCTGCTCCAGTTTGGAGGCCAGGTCGTCCTTGTAGTGGGAGGCCAGGTCGATGGCCATATGGTCGTCCAGGCTGACGGCCTGGCTGCCGCCGATCTTCCGGGCCAGGGTTTCACCGGAGGCGGAGCGGGAGACGCTGTCCAGGGACTTTAGTCCCGTGAAGATGGCCGCCAGCTCCTGTTTGGTGAAGACGGTGGTGTCCAGGGAGAAACCCTCCATGATGGAGATGCCGCCGCCCGCCCCCTGGGTGGTGACCAGGGGAATGCCGGCTTTGCAGATGTCCTCGATGTCCCGGTTGATGGTGCGGCGGGACACCTCGAACTTCTCGGCCAGGTAGGGGGCTGTGACGGTCTTTTGCTGCTGCAGGGTGGTGATGATGCCGATCAGGCGGTATATTTTCATGGGTGTGTCGGGCTCAGCTCCAGCGTCCTCTCATAGGACGCGATGACCGCATCGATGACAGCTCCCCGAAAGCCCGCCTCCTCCAGCCTGCGCACGCCCTGTATGGTAGTGCCGCCGGGGGAGCAGACGGCATCCTTCAAGGCGGCGGGATGCTGGCCGGATTCCAGGGCCAGCTTGGCGGTGCCTAAGAGCATCTGGGCCGCCAGCTCCATGGCCTGCTCCCTGGACAGGCCGCAGGCCACCCCGCCGTCCGCCATGGCCTCCAGGAAGATGTCCGCGAAGGCTGGGCCGCAGGCGGAGACGGCGGAGCCCGCGTCCATCCGGAATTCCGGGATGGAGGAGAACCTTCCGGCCCAGGCGAAGGCCTCCAGGAAGGCCTGCAGGTCGCTGTCCGCCACATTCTCGCTGCAGGCGTACTGCACCATTCCCGCCCCGATGGACACCGGGGTGTTGGGCATGATGCGGATCACGGGGTAGCTTCTGCCCGCCAGCTCCCGGATTCGGGCGATGGTCAGCCCCGTGGCCATGGTCACCAGAAGGAAGGGGCTCCTGCGAAGCGCCAGCACAGGGCTGATCTGGGCCAGCACCTCCTCCATGAGCTGAGGCTTCACGCCCAGGACGATGAAGTCCGCCTCCTTGGCGATCTCCTGATTGTCCGAGACCCGGGCCTCCAGCGCCTTGGACAGCGCCAGCGCCTTCTCCGGGGAGCGGTTGGCCAGGAGAATCCGGGAACCTTCTATAGTATGCCTGGCGGCCTGGGCCAGGGCGCCGCCCATGTTGCCCGTGCCGATGAATCCAAAAACCGTACTGTTCTTATCCATATGACATTCCCTCCTGCTTTCTCCTCAGGGTCATTCCCTGATTTGGCCTTCTCCGTAGATTACATACTTGCTGCTGGTGAGCTCCTCCAGCCCCATGGGGCCCCTGGCATGCATCTTCTGGGTGGAGATGCCGATCTCCGCCCCCAGGCCGAACTCGCCGCCGTCCGTGAAGCGGGTGGAGGCGTTGACATATACCGCCGCGGCGTCCACGGCGTCCAGGAAGCGCTGGGCCTTGAAGTAATTGTCCGTGACGATGCATTCGGAATGGCCTGTGCCGTGGGCATTGATGAAGGAGACGGCCTCCTGGCAGTCCCTGACAGTCCGTACCGCCAGGATGTAGTCGTCGTACTCCGCGTCCCAGTCCTTCTCCGACGCGGGGAGGGCCCGTCCGCCCAGGACACCCAGGGCCTGTCCGTCTGCCCGCAGCTCTACGTCATGCCTGTCAAGCAGGGGCAGGGCCTTCGCCCAGAAGGCTCCGGCGATGTCCTCCTGCACCAGCACGCACTCCACTGCGTTGCACACGGAGGGGCGGGAGCACTTGGCATTGTAGAGGATCTCCGCGGCCATGTCCAGGTTCGCCTCGCTGTCCACATAGATATGGCAGACCCCCTCGCCGGTGCGGATGACGGGGACGCTGGCCTCCTTCGCCACTGCCCGGATCAGGCCGGCCCCGCCCCGGGGGATCAGGACGTCCACATAGCCGTCCAGGTGCATCAGCTCATTTGCGCTCTCCCGGCTGGTGTCCTGGACCAGGCTGATACAGTCCGCGGGCAGCCCCACGGACACAAGGGCCTCCCGCATGAGGGACGCTGCGCAGCGGTTTGAGTGGATGGCTTCCTTACCGCCCCGCAGGATGCAGGCATTGCCTGACTTCAGGCACAGCGCCGCTGCGTCCACGGTGACGTTTGGCCGGGCCTCGTAGATGATGGCGATGACGCCCAGGGGCACCCTGCGCCTGCCGATGATCAGCCCGTTTGGCCGGGTCTCCATCCTGTCCACCCGTCCGATGGGGTCGGGGAGGGCGCAGATCTGCCGAATCCCGTCCACTATCCCTGCGATGCGCTCCGCCGTCAATGCCAGCCGGTCCAGCAGAGAGGGGCGCATCCCGGCCTCCCTGGCGGCGGCTATGTCCCGGGCATTGGCCTGCAGCCACTCCGCCTGCCTGTCTGTGAGTATGTTCGCCATGGCCTGCAGGGCGGCGTTCTTTTTCGCCGTGCCCGCGGTGGCCAGGGGGTAGGCGGCGGATTTTGCGGCCTGCCCCTGCTGTTGTAAGATGGTCATGTAGTCTCCTCCTGGTTTGTCTCGGTAAAAGATTTCCGTAGTTGCGGTCGGACGATTCAGAGGGCATCCGCCCCGGGGCCCGCCTACGCCCCTCCGCGTTTAACTGATACTGCGTCTGCCCGCTCCCGCATTCGCAAAACTCGCGCCTGCGCGCTCTTGCGTCTGCATTCGCAGGCGCGTTTTGCTCATTTGGAAGTGGGGTGCTGATCCAATGGCCCGGCTGCATTGCAATAGCTTGCATGCAGACAAGCCATTGGATTGCCGCCGCGCAGATGGAAAAATTTCGTCTGCCAGCCATGCCGCCGCGCCGCTTCAGGATCCAGCCGCCAGGAAGCGGGTGCCGATCTCCTGCCCCTCCACGATGCCGTAGAGGTCCTCCATGCGTGCCCCGTTGGCGATCACCATGTCGCAGCCCGCCTCCATGGCGATGCGGGCTGCGGAGAGCTTGGTGGCCATGCCGCCGGTGCCCCGCCAGGTGCCCGCGCCTCCGGCCATCTCCAGGATCTCCGGGGTCAGGGCGGCTACCCGGTGCAGCAGCTTTGCCTCCGGGTTGGACTTCGGATCCGCGTCATAGAGGCCGTCGATATCGCTGAGCAGTATCAGGAGATTGGCCCGGCACAGCTTCGCCACGATTGCGGAGAGGGTATCGTTGTCCCCCAGCACCTTGTGCCGCCCGGTCTCAATCTCGGCGGAGGAGACGGAGTCGTTCTCGTTCACCACCGGGATGACGCCCATCTCAAGCAATGCAAAGAAGGTCCCTTTCAGATGCTCCCGCCTGCCCTGGTCCTCCACATCCTCCCCGGTGAGCAGGATCTGGGCGGCGGACTGGCTGTACTCGGAGAAGCTTTGGTCGAAGATGTGCATCATCTGGCACTGTCCCACCGCGGCGGCCGCCTGCTTCATCCGAAGCTCCCCGGGGCGCTCCGGCAGGCCCAGCCTGGAGGTGCCCACCGCGATGGCGCCGGAGAACACCAATATCACCTCATGCCCCATCCCGTGCAGGTCCGAGAGAATCCGGGCCAGATGGTTCATGCGCCGCAGGTTCGGCGCGCCGGATTCATGGGTCAGGGTGGAAGTCCCTACTTTCACTACGATTCGCTTTTCGTCCTGTCTCAAAGGCTCATGCCTCCCTCGTATAAAATGCGGGCCGTGTGCTGCCCGTGAAAAAACTGATCCCAGTATAGCACAAGTCATTTTAAAAGAAAACAACAATTGTAATAGAAACGATATTTTGCTATAATGTGAGGAAAGGGAAGATTCTTTATTCCCGCGAGCAATGAGTCAAGCGGCCGTGCTTGCACGGCCAGTTGGCGAATGCCGCGAGGGTCAAATACCCCGCTGCTCTGCAGCGTTGCAAGCTTGATGCCCCGTTGCTTGCAGCGGGGTATTTGCTTTATAGAAGAAGCAGATAAGCTGCGGAAAGAGAGCGGAGAGGAATGGGGATGCAGAAGAGGCGGCCGGCCACAGGAGCTGGAAGAAAAGATGCCGCAAATGCTGTGGAGGACGTAAAGAGCGCGGCTGAAAGCAGGGAAGACGGACAGACGGAGCAGGAATATATCGTCCTGAACCGGCAGGAGGAAGAGGATACCCCGGAGGCGGGGAAGCGGAGCCTTGCGGATTACGCGGAGCTTGGACGCTACCAGTATTTCGACATGGCGGCCATCAGGAAGACCATGCGGCTGACCAAGGCAGTGGCCCAGAAGGCGGAGGCGCTGTGCCGGGAGGACAAGGTAAGCCTCCAGGATGTCCAGAGCGGATACGCCCAGGGCAGGAACGAGCTGGTGGGCGACGCCGTGGGAGAGGGCAGGGAGGGGAAGGCGGTCTTCCCCGTCCGCATCCTTTTTAACAGGGACAGCGCTCTGTATGCGGAGTGCCAGTGCGCGGAGTGCAGAAAGCATTACTACAGCATGTATTACAGGAGGGAGTACTGCGCCTATCTGGGAGCGCTGCTGCAGCGGGTGGAGGAGAACCTCAGGGACAAGAACCTGGGGGACGCCACGGACTGGCGGGGGATGCAGCTCATAAGGGCCTTTTATGAGAGCCATGCCAATACCGTGATGTCGGATGCCATAGGAAAGGCGGAGAGCATGACTTTGGTTCCCCGGGTGGTCCTGAAGAACGGGGAGCTGAAGGTCTCCTTCAAGGTGGGGGAGAAGAAGCTGTTCGTGGTGAAGGATCTCTTCGAGTTCTACACCAATGTCCAGGAGTCCAAGACCGCCTCCTATGGCAGCAGCACCAGCCTGAACCACAGCATCTCCAATTTTACGGAAAAATCCAGGCCATGGATCGACTTCATCGGCAGGATCGTGAAGGAGGAGCTGAACTTCGAGCGGAGGATGATAGAGGCCAACAGCTATTCCAGGCGGGCCGCCTCCAAGGACGGCGAGCTGGCCCTGAGCGGCTGGCGGCTGGACGAGCTCTACGGGCTGCTGGGAGAGAATCCCCTGGAATACGAGGACAGGGACAGCGATACGAAATGGAAGACGACCCTGTATGCGAAGGAGCAGAATCCGAAGATATCCATGACCATCCGCAAGAACGACTTGGGGCGGCCCAGGGAGTTCCATGGTATCACGGTGGACTGCCGCATGCCCCGGCTTTTCTACGGGGTGGGCACGGCCTACTACATCTGCGAGGCGGGGCTGTGCAGATTGGATACGGAATTCCTGCAGAAGATCCGCATCATGGCCCAGTTCTTCAACGGGGGCGCGCTGTCCTTCCAGGTGGGCAGGAACAAGCTGCCCCAGTTCTATTATTCCGTGCTGCCCCAGCTGGAGGGCGCGGTGGACATCATGGAGGAGAACGCCGAGGAGATAGCGGCCTTCCTGCCGCCCCAGGCCCGGTTCGTGTTCTATCTGGACGCGGCGGACGACAATATGAGCTGCCGGGTAGGGGCCAGGTATGGGGAGCAGGAATTCCGGGTGGTGGACTTCGGCGACAGGGAGGGGCCGCTGGAGCCCTTTAGAGAGGGCACCAGGGAGGAGGAGGCCCTGTTCCTGGCCAGGCAGTGGTTCCCCTACTGGGACAGCAGGGAGAAGGAGCTGAGCTGCCTGGGGGATGAGGGGCTCATGTTCCAGGTGCTGGACAAGGGCGTGGACGCGCTGCTGGCTTTGGGGGAGGTGCAGTGCACCAGGCGGTTCACCAACCTGAACATCGGGCGCAGGGTGCGGATGAGCGTGGGCATATCCGTGTCCAAAAACCTGCTGAACCTGGACATCGCCACCCAGGACGTGCCGCCAGAGGAGCTGCTGGACATCCTGAAGAGCTACAGACAGAAAAAGAAATACTACAGGCTGCGGAACGGGGATTTCCTGAGCCTGGAGCAGGACGCCCTGCAGACCCTGGCGGAGATGGCGGATTCCCTGCGGATGAGCCCCAGGGAACTTTTGAAGGGCAATGTAAAGCTTCCCCTGTACCGGGCTTTGTACCTGGACAAGCTGCTGGAGAAGAACGAGGAGATCTACAGCACCCGGGACAGCCATTTCCGGGAGATGGTGAAGGACTTCAAGACCGTTAACGACGCGGATTTCGAGGAGCCGCCCACCCTGCGGGAGATCATGAGGGGCTACCAGAGGAACGGCTACAGATGGCTTCGGACCCTGGAGGCTTACGGCCTGGGGGGAATCCTTGCGGACGACATGGGCCTGGGCAAGACCATCCAGGTGCTGGCCGTGCTGCTGGCGGCCAGGCAGGAGGGGAAGGAGGGCACGGCGCTGGTGGTGGCGCCCGCCTCGCTGGTGTACAACTGGGGCGAGGAGATACGCGCTTTCGCGCCCCAGCTCTCCCATTGCTTCATCACCGGGGGACAGGAGGAGAGACGGGAGAAGCTTTCCCATTACCGGGAGTACGATGTGGTGGTGACCTCCTACGACCTGCTGAAGCGGGACATCGAGAATTACGAGGACAAGGAGTTCAGCTATCACATCATCGATGAGGCCCAGTATATCAAGAACCATACCACGGCGGCAGCCAAGGCGGTGAAGGCGGTGAAGAGCAGGACCCGCTATGCCCTGACAGGGACGCCCATCGAGAACCGGCTCAGCGAGCTGTGGAGCATCTTCGATTTCCTGATTCCGGGATATCTGTACGGGTATGATGTGTTCCGGAGCGACTTCGAGGCCCCCATTGTCCGAAATGAGGACCAGGGGGCGCTGGAGCGGCTGCAGCGCATGACAGGGCCCTTTATCCTGCGCAGGATGAAGGAGAACGTGCTGAAGGACCTGCCGGAGAAACTGGAGGAGAACCGGTACGTGAAGTTCGATTCCGGACAGCAGAAACTGTATGACGCGCAGGTAGTCAATATGAAGCAGCGGATCGGCATGCAGGACGCCCAGGAGTTCCAGCGGAACAAGATACAGATTCTGGCGGAGCTGATGAAGCTGCGGCAGATTTGCTGCGACCCGGGGCTGTGCTTTGAGGACTACCGGGGCGAGTCCGCCAAGCTGGAGGCCTGCGTGGACCTGGTGCGCAGCGCCGTGGAGGGCGGCCACAAGATACTGCTGTTCTCCCAGTTCACCTCCATGCTGGAGCTGATTGGGAAGCGCCTCGATCAGGAGCAGGTCAGCTTCTATACCATCACCGGGGCCACCCCCAAGGAGAAGCGCCTGCAGTTGGTGAAGGCCTTCAACGGGGACGACACCAAGGTATTCCTGATCTCCCTGAAGGCGGGAGGCGTGGGCCTGAACCTGACGGGGGCGGACGTGGTCATCCACTACGATCCCTGGTGGAACCTGGCGGTGCAGAACCAGGCCACGGACCGCACCCACCGCATCGGCCAGACGAAGATGGTAGTGGTGTACCGGCTGATAGCGAAGGGCACCGTGGAAGAGAAGATACAGGAGCTCCAGGAGAGCAAGCGTGCCCTGTCGGAGCAGGTGATCTCCGGGGACGCGGGGCAGTTGGGCGGGATGACCAAGGAGGACTTTTTGTCCCTGCTTTCCTAGTGCCCCGGCGCAGGAATCCTTGCATCGGTATACAGGCCCGGAAAAAAATTTTCGTACAGGGGAATATTTTCCATATCTTGTCCATATACTGGTAGAAAAGGACTTAAAACAGTTCTGTGAAAGGAGAAGTCTATGGCAAGAGGACAGCGTAAGACCATTGAGGAAAAGATAGCGGCAAAGCAGGAGCTCATCGAGGCTCTGGAGACCAGAGTGGAGTCGGAGAAGCGGGAGCTGGAGGAGCTGTATATGGAGAAGAAGCGCAAGGAGCTGGAGGCCGTGAGCGACATCATGGCCGAGTCGGGACTGGGGCCGGAGGAAGTGGCGGAGGTTCTGCAGGAGTATCTGGAGCGCAGGGAGCAGGCCGCCTCCTAGCGCGGATGTAATGGGAATAGAAAAATGGCTGGAAATGTTTCGCCTATGGAGAATCCGGGGACAGGAGAGAGCTGCCCCGGATTTTCCGCATGTAAGCCTGGGCGGCGCAAGTGCCTCGGAACGCAAAATAGTACATAGGGGAAGGGATTTCGGGCAAAAAAGTACATTGCACTTTTCCGGGAGAAAGCATATACTTTGTCGGAAACAATCTCCTCCGCCTCATCGTCGATGGGCAGGGGATTTCGGAAAAGAGGTATGGACATGACGAAAGATATGACGCAGGGAAGCCCCATGAAACTGATCCTGGGATTTTCCGTTCCGCTTTTATTCGGATTCCTGTTCCAGCAGTTCTACAGCCTGGTGGATACGGTGATCGTAGGCCGCATCCTGGGCACGGACAGCCTGGCGGCAGTGGGGGCCACGGGCTCCGTGAACTTCCTGATCATCGGCTTCTGCATGGGCGTGTGCAGCGGATTCTCCATCCCTGTGGCCCACAAGTTCGGCGCACGGGACTTTGAGGACCTGCGCAGGTATGTGGCCAACTGCGTCTGGCTGTCCCTGGGATTCGCGGCAGTGCTGACCCTGCTCACCGCCTCGCTGGCCAGGCAGATCCTGGTCTGGATGCGCACGCCCGCGGACATCATCGACAGGTCTCATGACTACATATGGGTAATATTTCTGGGGATTCCGGTGACCTTCCTCTACAATATGACCTCCGGCGTCATACGGGCCCTGGGGGACAGCAGGACGCCGGTGATCTTCCTGGTGATGTCCTCCTTCCTGAACGTGGGGCTGGACCTTTTCTTCATCGTGAACCTCCATATGGGAGTGCAGGGGGCGGCCTGGGCCACCGTGATCTCCCAGGGGGTGTCGGGGGCCTGCTGTCTGCTGTTCATGGTGAAGAAGTTCGAGATCCTGCGGATACGGCGGGAGGAGTGGAGGCCGGACGGCCATAGGATGAGGATGCTGTGCGGCATGGGGGTGCCCATGGGGCTGCAGTATTCCGTCACGGCCATCGGCAGCGTGATCCTCCAGAGCGCCACCAATACGCTGGGCTCCGGGGCCGTGGCCGCCGTCACCGCTTCGGGGCGGATCAACGGGTTCCTGGCCTGCCCCTTTGATGCCATGGGCTCCACCATGGCCACCTACGGCGGGCAGAACATCGGGGCGAAGCGGCTGGACCGCATCGGCCAGGGACTGAAATCCTGCGTCATGCTGGGGATAGGGTACTCCGTGATCGCGCTGCTGGTGAGCGTCTTTTTGGGCAGGCCGCTGGCGGAGCTGTTCCTGGAGGCCTCCGAGGGCGAGATCATCGGCAACGCCCGGATGCTGATGATCTACAATACCGCTTTCTACGCCCTGCTGGCCCTGGTGAATATCATACGCTTCCTGATACAGGGCATGGGATTCCCCGCCTTCGCCATCCTGGCGGGTGTGTTCGAGATGGTGGCCAGAGGCATCGTGGGATTCGCGCTGGTGCCCATGCTTGGATTCACGGGAGTGGCGTTGGGGAACCCGCTGGCATGGCTGTTCGCGGACCTGTTCCTGATTCCGGCCTACTTCCATGTGCGCAGGACGCTCACGAAGCAGCTTTCGGATCCGGAGAGCCGGGAGAGGGCTTAGTTCCGGTGTACCGGACTTCCGTAAAAAAGGACATGGCAATGCCCCACCGTCACAGCCCGGACGGTGGGGCATCGTCAACGCAGTATCTTCCGGATGGAGTCCAGGGACAGATGATAGAGCTCCGCAAGGCTCTCCGCGTCCGCCCCGGCCTGATGGCTTTCCCGGATTTCCGCATTCCGCTTCTTATAATATGCCCGGGCCCCGGAGGTCTCCCCCCAGGGCTTTTTCGGCTCTGCGCTGGGAATGTACAGGGTCTCGCCGGAGACATACCGCTGCAGCTCCCTGAGGAGCCTGTCCGGCAGGATGTCCTGGGCGTTTTTATGCTTTCTTCCATTCCCTCCGGGGATTTACTGACTGGCCTCCAGCTTCCTGGACGCGAAGGCGATCTCCTGCTCCAGGTAGTCCGGCACCGGGGTGTTGCTGTTGCGCAGCTTCTGGCGCAGCATGCTCAGCTTCTGCACCCGCTGTCCGGACAGGATCCGCTGGCGGCTGAGCAGCTCCGAGAACATGGGGTTCTGCTCCAACCCTGCGTCCATGGAGGCGGGGAGAGGGCAGTACAGGAACAGGATTCGGCGTGCCACCTTGTTCATCCTGGCCGAGCCGCTGCTCTCGTAGAAAATCCAGGTGATATAGTCCCTGACGAACATCTCCCGGAAGCTGTTCTTGGCCCGAACCAGGCTGTTCTGCAGCTTCTCCTTGGCATCCTTGCTCAGCTCCGTGTTCTTCTTGTAGAACTGCATGTAGTCGAAGTATTCGCTGGTCAGGGAGGGCTCCGACACATCGTTCCAGCGGCCGCTCTGGATGCGCTTGCACATCTCCCAGCGGAATTCGCCGGTCATGCGGACGATTGCCGTGTCCAGGCTCTCCATGTAGAACGCGGGCAGGATCATGCGGCTGGGGCTGTTGCGCTTGCGGCCCTCGATCTCCTGCCACAGGGAGCCCCTGATTCCGGCGTTGGGCATCAGGATGATGTCGGGCAGGTATTCCACATGCATGGGCTCCCGGTTCATGACCTGGGCCAGCTCGTAATCGATGGTCTCACGGTAGAAGGCGGAGAAGTCCACCTTCTTCAGCATAGTCAGGGCGCTCTCTATCTTTTCCGGTGTGACGAAGGAGTCCCGCAGGTCCTTTAGCATGTTCTCGGCGGTGAACAGGGGGCAGAAGGTGGTCACCCGGCCATAGGTCACCTTGTTGGCGCTGGGGAAGAGGTTCTCCAGCTCATAGCGCACCTTCGCCATGCAATCGTTCTCCAGCTCGGCCACCTGTGCGGCGGTGAGGTTGTTCTTTTTCTTCTGCAGGTAGACGAAGTCGTCGTAATCCTCGTCCAGCTCGCTGCGGCTGGGGTTCTTCTCCCCGTCATAGATGGCCAGCAGCCAGTCGTAGAAGGTGTAGACGCCCATCTGGCCCGGCTCGCTCATATAGCTGGCCAGGCGGTAGAGGGCGACAGCGTTGTCTTCCCCTGCCAGCTTCTCGTCCACATAGCCGAAATAGAGGAACATCCGCACGGGGAGGGGCATGCCGGACACGGACAGGGAGCGGAGGAACACCTCCGTGTACAGGAGATAGAATTCGTCCGTGAGCTTCCTGCGCAGACGGGTGCACTCGTCGTCCGTGGAATTTTTGTCCTTGGTGTCCCGGTAGAGGACCACATGCTCCCGGAAGGCCGCTTCCTTGTCGCCGTCGAGTCCGGCATAGTCCAGGATGGTCTCCAGGGAGCCCTCCAGGAGCTGGAGGATGTCCGCATCGGAGCCGTCCCCGGTGCCTGTGGACGCCTGGGGATGCTGGAGGGCGCCCTCCTTCCGGCGGAAGGCTTCCACACGGGTCTCGGCCTGGGCCTCGGGAGGGATTTCATATTCGTCGGGCAGGCAGAGCATCTGGGAGATGCTTTCGTACAGCCCGCCTGTGTCCTGCCCCTCCTGGCGGAGGCGGTAGTAGAGCTTGGTCATGGCATCGAAGAGGTCGTTCCCCGAGGGATTGAAATAGCAGTCTATGATCTGGGAGCGGTACTGGGCCTGGGCCTCCAGCACCCGGTAGGACTTGTTCAGGTCCAGGGAGCCCTTACGGAGCGCCCCCAGGGACAGCCCCGGCTCCTGCAGCAGCACGCCTGCGTCCGCGCCCATGTAGATGCGCTGCAGCGCGGAATAATACCTGCTCAGCCATTCATCGCAGGAGTCCTCCAGGCTGGGTGCGATCGCCTCCACCTCCGGGGGGATCCGGGAGGGGGCCTTGTGCCGCTCGCACAGGTCCGCGTACAGGGCGCAGTCCGTCTGAAGCCTGCGATAGAGATTGGCGCTGCTGACCTCGGACACGGAACACTGCTCCAGCATGGCGTCGAACTGGCGCAGCAGGGAGAGGAGGAACAGCTTGGCGATTTCGGGGCGCACCTGCATGAGATTGCCCAGGGCCTCCAGGCTGGTCAGGGGGTAGGGTATGAGGGTGGTGTCCTCCAGGGCGGTGTAGGTCAGAAAGTGTATCTCCGAGCATATCTCGCAGATGCCCGCCACATCGCCGTTTCGGATCTGATAGGAACCTCCTGGGCACTGTACCTCCACTCGCCCCTGGGAAATCAGGTACAATGTGGTCATTGGCTGTTCACTGCTGCAGATGGTCTTGTGTTTTTCGATGACGATTCCTGGCATAGTGCGTTTCCTTTCTTATTAAAATCGCTGCGCGATGGCTCTAAAGCTAAAGTCCGCTCGGCGCACACATCCTGAGAGAAACTTTCATTCGAAGTGCACTCATGAAAGTTCCTCTCGTGCGCCTTCGGGACTTTAGTGTTCGGCTTTAGTGTTCAGGTTCTTCTGTGCCGTGGACAGCATCAGCTTGATCCGGTTCAGCTGGTTCACTTCGCTGGCGCCGGGGTCGTAGTCGATGGCCACGATATTGGACTCCGGATAGCGCTTGCGCAGGGCCTTGATGACCCCCTTGCCCACCACATGGTTGGGCAGGCAGCCGAAGGGCTGGGTGCACACGATGTTGGGCACGCCCTCGCGGATCAGCTCCACCATCTCCCCGGTGAGGAACCATCCCTCTCCGGTCTGGTTGCCGATGGAGACGATAGGCTCCGCGTAGGAGGCGATTGTCCGGATGGGCGAAGGAGGGGTAAAGTGCCTGGATTTCCGGAATTCCTTCACCATGCTGCCACGGAGCACATGCTCTATGGCCCAGATGCCCAGGGCGCAGGCGCGGGCGGTTTTTTTGCTGGTGCCCAGATGCTCCGCCTTGTAGATCTGGTTGTAGAAGCAGTAGAGCATGAAGTCCATCAGGTCAGGCACCATGGCCTCTGCCCCTTCGCTCTCCAGAAGCTCCACCAGATGATTGTTGCCCGCGGGGGAGAACTTCACCAGGATCTCCCCCACGATGCCCACCCGGGGCTTCTTGACGTCCAGGATGGGGACCGCATCGAACTCCCGGATGATGTTCCGGCACATCCTGCCGAATCCCAACAGGTTCACATGCTTCGCGGAGACGAAATCCTGTACTTTTTTTACCCATTTCCTGTGCAGAGCGTCTACGCTGCCCGGGGTGGCTTCATAGGGGCGCATCCGGTATACGCAGCGCATGAAGATGTCGCCGAACTGGGCGGCCAGAGCCGCGCGGATCAGCAAGTCGGCGTTCAGGTGGAAGCCGGGATTGCTCTCGATGCCGGCAAGGTTCAGGGAAATCACGGGAATCTGCTCCATGCCCGCCTTCTGCAGGGCCCTGCGGATGAAGCCCACGTAGTTGGTGGCCCGGCAGCCCCCTCCGGTCTGGCTCATGACGATGGCAGTCTTGTGCAGGTCGTATCGTCCCGACTGCAGGGCCTCCATGATTTGCCCCACCACCAGCAGGGAGGGGTAACAGGCGTCATTGTTCACATATTTCAGCCCCACATCCACGGAATGGCGGTTGTCGTTGTCCAGGACTACGAAATTGTAGCCGCAGGCGCTGAAGGCCGGCTGCATGATCTCGAAGTGGATGGGGGACATCTGGGGGCAGATGATGGTATAGTCCCTGCGCATCTGCTCGGTGAAGGGCACCTTCTCTATGGCGGAGGAGTGGAGCGTGCGCTCCTTATGGCTCTTCTCCCGCACCTTGATGGCGGAGAGCAGGGAGCGCACCCGGATCCTGGCGGCCCCCAGATTGTTCACCTCATCGATCTTCAGGCAGGTGTATATCTTGCCGGAGCCGGACAGGATGTCGTTCACCTGATCCGTGGTCACCGCGTCCAGGCCGCAGCCGAAGGAGTTCAGCTGGATCAGGTCCAGGTAGTCCACCGTCCGCACGAAGCTGGCTGCGGCATAGAGCCTGGAGTGGTACATCCACTGATCCGAGACAATCAGGGGCCTCTCCGGGCAGCCCAGGTGGGAGACGGAGTCCTCCGTCAGCACCGCCAGGTCGAAGGAGGCAATCATCTCCGGCAGGCCGTGGTTGATCTCCGGGTCGATGTGGTAAGGGCGTCCGGCCAGGACGATGCCGCGCTTTCCGGTCTCCTGGAGCCAGGCGATGGTCTCCTCCCCCTTCTTCCTCATGTCCATGCGGGTGCGGTCCAGCTCCTCCCAGCCGGCGGCCGCGGCGGCAGCCACCTCCCTGGCGGGCAGCTCCGCGAACTCCCTGGTCAGGGCCTCCGTGACGGTGGAGATGTCCCGGAAGGACAGGAAGGGATTGCGCAGCGTTGCCTGTCCGTTTCCGATGGCCTCCACATTGTTCTTGATGTTCTCGGAGTAGGAGGTGACGATGGGGCAGTTGTAATGGTTGGTGGCCCCCTCCACCTCGTCCCGCTCATAGAACAGGGCGGGGTAGAAGACGAAGTCCACCTTCTGCCTGATCAGCCACTCCACATGCCCGTGGGCCAGCTTGGCTGGGTAGCACTCCGATTCGCTGGGGATGGACTCGATGCCCAGCTCGTAGATCTGGCGGTTGGAGCTGGGGGAGAGGACCACCCGGTATCCCAGCTTCGTGAAAAAGGTATGCCAGAAGGGATAGTTCTCGTACATGTTCAGCACCCTGGGGATGCCCACCGTGCCCCTGGGAGCCTGGTCCGGGGCCAGGGACTCATAGGAGAACAGGCGCTTTAACTTGTAGTCGAAGAGATTGGGCACATCGTGGGCATTCTTCTGTCCGCCGATGCCCCGCTCGCAGCGGTTGCCGGAGATATACTGACGGCCTCCCGAGAATTTATTGATGGTGAGGCGGCAGCTGTTGGTGCAGCCCCGGCACTTCGCCATGCTGGTCTCGTACTTCAGGGCGCAGAGCTTCTCGTAGGAGAGCATATGGGTCATGTAGCCCTCCTCGAAGCGCTCCCTGGCGATCAGCGCCGCGCCGAAAGCGCCCATGATGCCCGCGATATCGGGCCGGATGGCCTGGCAGTCCGCGATTTTCTCAAAGCTGCGCAGGACGGCGTCATTGTAGAAGGTGCCGCCCTGGACGACGATGTTGCGCCCAAGCTCAGAGGCATCGGATACCTTGATGACCTTGAACAGGGCGTTCTTGATCACGGAGTAGGCCAGCCCCGCGGAGATGTCCGGGACCCCCGCGCCCTCCTTCTGGGCCTGTTTCACCCTGGAGTTCATGAACACGGTGCAGCGGGTGCCCAGGTCGATGGGATGCTCCGCGAAGACGGCGGCCTCCGCGAAATCCTCCACGCTGTAGTTCAGGGATTTGGCGAAGGTCTCGATAAAGGAGCCGCAGCCCGAGGAGCAGGCCTCGTTGAGCAGCACGCTGTCCACCGCGTGGTCCTTGATCTTGATGCATTTCATGTCCTGGCCCCCGATGTCCAGGATGCAGTCCACATCGGGGTTGAAGAAGGCGGCGGCATAGTAATGGGCCACGGTCTCCACCTCGCCGTCGTCCAGGAGGAACGCGGCCTTCATCAGGGCCTCGCCGTAGCCTGTGGAGCAGGAGCGCACGATGCGCACGCCCTCCGGCAGCTGCTCATGGATCTCCTTCAGGGAGCGGATGGCGGTCTTCAGAGGGCTGCCGTCATTATTGCTGTAGAAGGAATAGAGCAGGGAGCCGTCCTCCCCCACCAGAGCGATTTTGGTGGTGGTGGAGCCGGCGTCGATGCCCAGGAACGCGTTGCCTTTATAGTCGGCCAGGCGGGCCGTGCCCACATGGGCTTTCCTGTGGCGCTCCCTGAAAGCGTCATAGGAGGCCCTGTCGGCGAAAAGGGGTTCCATGCGCTCTACCTCGAACTCCATCTTGATATCGGAGGAAAGCCTGCGCAGCATCTCCTCCATGGAGCAGGAGACGTCCTCCTTTGCGTTCAGGGCGGAGCCTATGGCGGCGAACAGATGGGAGTTGTCCGTATTGACGGTGTGCCTGTCGTCAAGATGCAGCGTCCGGATGAAGGCCGCCTTGAGCTCCGACAGGAAATGCAGCGGGCCGCCCAGGAACGCCACATATCCCCGGATGGGCTTGCCGCAGGCCAGGCCGGAGATGGTCTGGTTCACCACGGCCTGGAAGATGGAGGCGGCCAGATCCTCCTTTGTGGCCCCCTCGTTGATCAGGGGCTGGATGTCCGTCTTGGCGAACACGCCGCAGCGGGCGGCGATGGAGTAGAGGGACTTGTAGTTTTTGGCGTATTCGTTTAGCCCGGCGGCGTCCGTCTGGATTAGGGATGCCATCTGGTCGATGAAGGAGCCGGTGCCCCCGGCGCAGATGCCGTTCATGCGCTGTTCCACATTGCCGCCCTCGAAATATATGATCTTCGCGTCCTCGCCGCCCAGCTCGATGGCCACGTCCGTCCTGGGCGCAAGCTCCAGCAGGGCGGAGGACACGGCGATGACCTCCTGGGTGAAGGGCACCTCCAGGCAATTTGCCAGGGTCAGGCCGCCGCTTCCCGTGATCATGGGAT
>NZ_CAPDXS010000104.1:0-4582 GCF_948601915.1 uncultured Acetatifactor sp.
TCTCTGATGATGGTTCCCTGATGTGGTACTACTTTTGGGGGTCATCTAGGGATAAGTAAGCCGCCCTGTTCCTTGGCCGGATAGGCGGCTTACTTATCAGCTAACCATATTCGCCGGGACGGATAGGCTCAATCTATCTTCCGGCTGTCTTGCTAAGCATATTATATACCATGCTGTGGAAACTTTCAAGCAAAACTTGAAAAGCCGCCCGGTGTTACCAGCACCGGACGGCCTAAGTTATATCCCAAAAGGATACTATCCTGCAAGGACATTGTATCATTTCCGGGAGCAGCCTGCAAGCGATATTTTCGCTTGGCTGTTATTTTTATACTCATTTTTAAAGGAGGGGCTGCCATGGCGACAGCAAAATACCCCAAAGGAAAGGATGGTTACTTCCAGGCAAAGGTCTGGGACGGCACCTATACGGAAAATGGCGTAAAGCACCGTGTGACCGTCCGGACGAAAAAGTCCTGCCGGGCTCTGGAGGAAATGGTCAGGGAGATGGAGGAGAAGGTCAGGAACCGGGACATCCTGAAGGAATCCAAGGCCTCCGTTCAGGAATACGCCAGGACATGGCTGGAGATCTACAAGCACGATGTGGAGCTGAACACGAAAGCTATGTACCGCCGCATCATAGATGTCCATATGGACATCCTTAAATCCGTCCCCATCTCTTCCATCCGGAAGACGGACGTAAGATAGATAAATCCCTTGCCTTTGATGAGAATACGCCCTATATCAAGTCCACGAAGAGCCAGAACGGCATCCACGAAGTACCGATACCGTCCAACGTGCTTCCTTTCCTCCAGGAGTACTGCCGCTGCCTGAACCGCTCCAGGCTGTTCTGTACTGCTGGGAAGGATATCATGACCAAAAGCTCCTATATCAAGCTCTGGGCCGGCATCCGGCAGAAGATGGAGTCCCCGGATCTGACCGCGCACATCTTTCGTCACAACTACTGCACGAACCTGTGCTACCAGATACCCACCGTTTCCATCAAAAAGATTGCGGAGCTGCTGGGCGACAACGAGAAGATGGTCATAGAGGTATACAACCATATCATCCTGGACAAGGAAGATGCCCAGAAAGCCGTAGAACTGGCGCTCAACGCCTGAAAAAAGTGAGACATCTATAACCATGCACATGAAATTACATAAGCTTACATCGCGCAGATGCCCGCAAGCCCAGATTCCATGCGGTTTTCCAGACGCAAAAAAAGAACCGTCCCCAAGGCTCATATGTCCTCAAAAACAGTCCTTCCAGTGCGCCACCAGGGGCTCGAACCCTGGACACCCTGATTAAGAGTCAGGTGCTCTACCAACTGAGCTAGTGGCGCATCTCTTATGTGCCATACCGCTTTCGCTGTATGTGTCTCTCACAAGAACAAGATAGATTATATTATATTCCGCGCATAAATGCAAGTGTTTTTTGCAAATTTTTTAAAAAAATTTAAAATTTCTTATTTTCCTGTTTCTTTTCGCAAATGGCGCTTCCGAAGGGACAGGTATAGAATCAGGAGAAGGATTCCGGAAGTCAGCAGAATCATGCCCACCGGCGCGTAGATTCTGGCCCTGTGGAACGCCTCGGCGGCATCCCGAATCAAAAGCGGCTCCCCCATGGCGTCCGCCTCCTCCTGGGAATAGCCCAGCACATCCACCAGATATTCCGACAGCAGATACGGAAGCCTTCCCTTGGCCTTCGCCACATAGCCCTCCAGCGCCACCGCGGCGTCAGGTAGGCTTCCGTCCGCAGCGTACTCCCAGGTCTCCTCCCAGAGCGCTTCCACAGCCTCCTGGCGCTGGGCCGGAACGCCCAGGATCAGCATCCCGTCCGCGGAGGGCAGCGCGTAATAGAATTCGCTGGCGTCCCCGCCCTCGGAATCCGACAGGTTCGCGAAGCAGTCATAGACATAGGGCACCCGCCCCGTCACATGCATCCCCTCCCTGGCACCGCCGTTTTCCATCAGCAGCGCTATATCTGTCCCCGGCTTCGCCGCCGTCCAGAACTTCCCGCCGTTCGCCACCAGGAGCAGGAGCCCCGCCACCCACAGGCTGCCGATCACGACGCCCACGATCGTCTTGCCCAAATCCTTTTTCCAGTCTTCCTTCCAGTTGGCCGCCATCCTCATCCCTCCGCTTTGTATCTCCCCGAATCCCCTGAAATATCTGCCAAAAATCCCAATCTAAGCCCCGCCCCCCGGCGCTACCCTCCAAACCCGCCGAAAGTCTCCTGAACCCATGTCCGGATATTCGATAACACATTTATGGTATCTTGGCTTGCCAGGTTCGTGGGAATCGTCAGGCTTCCGCCCTCCTGTGGCATCAACGTCACAGAAAGGCTCTTCACGCCCTGCATCCCCTCCCGGAGCTTCCCCGCCTTGGGCAGCGCCTTCTCCAGCCAGGGAAGCAGCCTGCCTGCCCTGGCAAGGGCCTGTGCCGGGTCCTGTATTTGGAGCCGCATCATTGCGCCGCCCCCGTCGGCTACATCGAAGCCAAGGCTCATCTGCTCCCGCTCCAGCGCGAAGCTGTATCCGTTCCCGCTCTTCTCCCTGGCCATGACGGCCAGCAGCAGGAAATACTCCCCTGCCCCGATCTCCTTCTCAGGCGCAGGCAGGCGCATGTCCCCGATTCCGCTCAGGTCCGCGCCGAAGAGCTGTTCCACCTGCTCCAGGGTCATATACAGCGTCTCCTCCTGCCTGGGCATCAGATAATCCAGCAGCCCAAGCTTTTCCGTCAGATTGCCGCGGATGGCGCTGTACAGCATGGTCTCGTTTATGACGCTCATGTCGTCGCTTAAATACAACTCTATCAGCGGCTCCGTCCTGCCGTCCGGACAGATCAGCAGATGGACCTTTCCCTCCATCGCGCTCCCCTCTATGGAAAGCCGGTACATGGCATCCTCCGGTATTCCCGTAAGCTTGGCCAGCATCCCCAGCATCTTCTCCTGCTCCCGGGGCACCGCATCCCTGTCCAGCTCCACCTCCAGCACAAAGGCCTTGCAGGGCAACTCCATCTCATCCCCCAGGGCCTTTGCGGCCTTCCATGCGGGATAGAGATACAGCCCCGCCCCTGCCACCGCGGCCAACAGCAGGAAAAGCACTGTCCGCAAAATGAATTTTCCTATCCTCATAGCCTGGTTCCTTCCCATGCTCCCGCTCCTCCGGGCTTCCGGTCTCCCTCTCTCGGCTCCGCAGCCTCTCCTCCGGGCCAAACTCAGGAGCCCTTTTGCTCCATGTCCGCCGCGCGGCTCAGCGTTCGCCAATCACCTGAAAAACGTAGAACTTCAGATAATACGACTGGTCTGCCGCCCAGAGGATTGGATGGTCAGGCCCCTGTGTGCGGAATTCCACCTGCCGAAGCCTCCTATGGGCCCCTGCCGCAGCCTCCCGGATGGTCTTGGCGAACAGCTCCGGCTCCATGAAATGGGAACAGGAGCAGGTGGCCAGGAAGCCGCCGTCCTGCACCAGCCTCATGCCCCGGAGATTGATCTCCCGATAGCCCTTTGCCGCATTCTTCACGGAATTCCGCGACTTCGTAAACGCGGGAGGGTCCAGGATGACCACGTCGTACCGCTCCCCCTGCCGCTCCAGCCGCGGCAGCAGTTCGAACACGTCCGCGCATTCGAACCGCACCCTCTCCTCCAGGCCGTTGAGCCTGGCGTTCTCCCTGGCCTGCTCCACGGCAAGCTGCGAGGCGTCCACCCCCAGCACGCTCTCCGCCCCGGCCATGCCGGCGTTCAGGGCGAAAGATCCCGTGTGGGTAAAGCAGTCCAGCACCTTCTTCCCTTTGCAGAGCCTCCCCACCGCGGCCCTGTTGTTCTTCTGGTCCAGGAAAAAGCCTGTCTTCTGTCCGTCCTCCACGTCCACCATGTACCGGACGCCGTTCTCCACGATCTCCACCTTGGTGTCGAAGGGCTCCCCGAGAAAGCCTTTGACCCGCTCCATGCCCTCCTGGAGGCGCACCTTGGCGTCGCTGCGCTCATAGACGCCCCGGATATGGATGCCGTCCTCCGCCAGCACCTTTTTCAGCGCCTCCACAATCACGCCCTTCCACCGGTCTATCCCCAGCGCCAGGGACTCCACCACCAGCACGTCGGCGAATTTGTCCACCACGATGCCCGGCAGGAAATCCGCCTCCCCGAATATCAGGCGGCAGCTGGAGGTGTCGATGGTCTGCCTGCGGTACTCCCAGGCGTCCCGGACGCGCCTCTCCATAAAGCTTTCGTCTATGACGGCATCCTTTTTGCGGGACAGCATCCGCAGGGTGATTTTGGACTTCCTGTTGATGTAGCCGCAGCCCATGCAGTATCCGTCGAAATCACGGACTTCTACTATATCTCCGTCTTCAAATTCTCCTGCGACGGAGGCGATCTCATTGTCGTACACCCACATGCCGCCGGCCTTCAGGGTGCGTCCCTCCCCCTTTTTCAAAGTCACGATTGCCTCGTACATTCCCGTCCTCTTTCCCTAAAAATATTATTTCTGAAATATTTCTTACATAATATCCTTTTTCCTCTTGACAAGCAAGCTTTTTTTATTTATTATTTTAATGTTATCAGTTGTACTTCCTTATCAGATATATCG
>NZ_CAPDXS010000104.1:4592-20136 GCF_948601915.1 uncultured Acetatifactor sp.
ATATCGGCGCGTGGCTCAGCTTGGTAGAGCGCTGCGTTCGGGACGCAGAGGTCGCAAGTTCAAATCTTGTCGCGCCGACTATTGCATGGAAGCCCAGATTCCCAGAGTTTTCAAGGGATTCGGGCTTTTTTGCTTTATAGTACCCCCGGCTTTTCTCTCATTTGTAGCTGTTCTACAAAACAGCAGAAGCCGTGCTTCGCAAGCTTTCCCTTGCCATAAATCATGTAATGGCGAATTATATGGATAAAAGCAGAAAGAAAAAGCACAGTCCAGGTGGAAGCGGCTAAGTCAAGAAATTGATTAAGGCTTGCCGTCGGTCTGACTACAAACATGATTGCCAACATGGGTATTGAAGATGCCAAAAACAGCCAGCCGGGAAACAGATACTAGAACGGGATAACCGACAGACATTGAAGTTTTATGAAAATGATAATTTTTTTAGTCAATGGAGGGTAAAAGAGGATAGTGGATAATTTAACAATCAGAAAAGCTCGGTTAAATCAAACTGACGAGGTTAATGAAATCGTAAGCAAAACGATTAAGGAAATATATTTAAAATACTATTCGAATGAAGTAGTGGATTTCTTTTTGGAATTACATAATCGCGATAATATTATTAATGACATTTCGGAAGGCAATACCTATGTGATTGGTTGTGAAGCTGCCATTCTCGGAACAGGCACAATTAATCAAAATACTATTTCAAGGGTATATATAACCCCAAATAATCAGCATGAGGGAATTGGAACAAAGCTTATGGATTTTTTGGAAAAGGAAATCATAAAGAATTATTCATATGTAAATATAGATGCATCATTGCCGGCTGCTGAATTTTATCGCAAACGAGGATACGAATTTTTAAGACAAGCGGAGCATTCAGTTGCAAATGGTAAATTATTGTCATATTCGATTATGCGAAAGAGAGAATTTGATATAGACCCGGCTTTATATAATGCCCCATCTGTTCTTGTCCGAAAAGAGATCGAATTGCAGGGGCTTGATTTCGATGAATATCAAACAAAAGTTCCAGATAGAGTTTATTTGCTGGCTGACAGTCTGTTTGATACAATGCTCGCAAAGAACGTCGGTACGCTTACATTTGATGTCGGTGGAGGCATATATGTAATGGATCATAACAGCAGTTTAGGTTTTGCAAAGGGTGAGATGTGTTCGCCAGGACTTGCAACTCAAGCAGAGGATTTATATGCAGCAGGAGTTAAGGAACTGATTCATGTAGGCTTTGCCGGTGGGAATAAGATTGGAGATTATGTTCTTACAGATGGGGCTTATAACGATACCTCTATCACCAAATTATATGGATTTAAAGGTGAACTGATTGAATCAACAAAGGATTTGACAGACTCTTTTTGTATGGAGTTGGAGAAAAAGGGGATATCCTGTATTCGTGGTTATCATTGGACAACTGATGGCGGATATGTTCAGCCTGAATGGAGAGGACGATATTTTTTTAACGATATGGGTGCTAAATGCGTTGAGATGGAAGGAGCAGGATTATTTACAATAGCAAATTTCCGCTCTCGTAAGGCAACAGCGATATATGTTGTATCTGATAGCGGCTCTAATGATGAATGGAATCTTGGTTGGGGTGAAAGCACTCTTGAAAATAGTATTCAGAAATTGATGGATGCACTGGCAAAAAGTTAGTGCTGTAACGGAAGCGCTCGACATCCAGATTTATCGGACAGGAAAACTCGGAAAGGAGCTGTAACAGCTTATCCTCTCCGCGGCGTCCTGTCGTTTGCCGATGCTTCAATCGCATCGGCAAACATCTCCACCTGCTCCTGGCCTGATATAACAAAATTCTTTGTAGTTTTTCATGGCTTTGCAGCCTCCTTCAGGCTGGCTCGCTTAATTCCCTTACCCCAGATTCGCAGATCCCCCTCTGGAGAGAGTCCTCGCCACCTCGACCCCGTCCAGCTCCTGTACGGACTGCCCGTGATGGATGGACAGGTACGCTGCCACTCCGGCGGCCTCCCCGATCTGGTTCAGGTTCACCATCACCCGCAGCGCCCCGAAGGCCCCCATGTCCGCGTTCAGCATGCGTCCCGCGGCGATGAAGTTCTGCCACCTCTCCCCCACCAGGCAGCGGAAGGGAAGCTGGTAATAGGTGGGGACAGGCTCTTCCTCCCCGATGCCCTTTTCCCTGCGCCAGTTCCCCCTGGTCACAGTGCCGTCCGCGTTTTCTCTGGTATAGCTCCCGTCGATATACCGCAGCACGATCCCCTTGTCCCCGAAATGCATGTCCGCGCCGTATGTCCCGTTGAGGATGGCGTCCTCGTACCGCGTCCCCAGAAGCAGGTCGTTCTCGTTGGCCTGGTACAGCGTCCTGTAATGGACGCTTTCCCGTATTCCCATATAGGAACAAGCGTTAAGATTGTTGTAGGCCACGCCCGGCTTCCCGTATTTATTCAGCATCTCCACCAGGGCCCGTGCCTTCCTGCGGCCCTCCACCTCGGCTTTGGTCAGGTCGCGGGCGCTGTCGCAGCGGTATCCCACCACATGGGTGTCCGCCCGCATGGTGATGTCCCGGCATCTGGGCAGCCTGTTGTTCCATCCGTAATCCTCCTCCAGGCCGAACTCCTTCCCGTGCCTGCGGATCAGCTTCTGGACATCCAGGCCTTCCGTGTCCCCCTGGAGAAGGAAGCAGGCGGAGGGCGGCTGTATGTTCTCATGCACATAGGACTGGATCCCCAGATCCCTGGCCAGGTCCCCGTCTCCGGTGGCGTCTATGAAAAAGTCCGCCTTCACGGCCCCGCGCCCGTCCTTGTTCTCCACGAAGACAGCCCTGACCTTGTCCCCCTCTGTGTCCAGCCCCACATAATAGGTATGGAACAGATACTCCGCGCCGCTTTCATCCATCAGCCTGTCCAGCTCCACCTTTAGCTCCTGGGGATTGAAGCAGTGGGAATCGGCCCAGTCCACATATCCGGCATTATAGGGTTCCAGCCGGTCAGTGACCTCCGCGCTGAGCCCGGCGATGATCTGTTTCTTCTTCTCCGTGTCCTTATAGGTGTGCCATACATTCACCAGGCCATTTGTAGCCACGCCGCCGAAGCAGTTCTGCTTTTCCGCCAGCATGACCCGCAGGCCCAGCCTTGCCGCCCGCACGGCTGCGAATACGCCGGTGGCGGAGCCTCCCACCACACATAAATCTCCCTGCCATATGACAGGCGTCTGTCTTTGCCGTTCATAAATATACATTATCCCGCACCTCCTGACATCGGGTATTCCCTCGGGACAAGCCGCCGCACACTGGCGGTCCGCCGGTGTGCGCAGCCTTCCTAAAGCTATTACAGGCCCAGTTCCTTGTCGAATCCTTTCTGGTCTTCCGGAAGGGCATCGTACTTGTCGCGGTATATCTGGAGAATCTCCTCATAGCCCATGTCCTTTATCTGCTGCTTGAAGGCCTCCCAGTCTCCCTCCATGTTCTTCTTGCCTGTGATGAAGCTCATCAGCTCTTCTTCCATATAGGTCTTGATAGGGGTCATGACCTCGGACTTGCGCTCCTGCTCCTCTTCCGTGAAGAGAATTGCCATTTTGGGATCGTATCTGCCGAAGTCTTCAGCCTTCAGCCTGTCATTGGCATCCCAGATAATCTGTTTGCTACGGTCATTCAGGCTCGCATCATAACAGTCCTGATCGATGGGAATCCACATGCCGGTTCTGGCATCCAGGCCTTTTTCTGTCCGCTCCTCGGGCTCAATCAGCCATTTCTTCTCGCCGTCCACCACTTCATAGGTCTCTCCCTCTACGCCCCAGTTCACCAGGTCGATCATCTCCTGGGAGAGCTGGTAGTCAATCAGGGCCATGATTTCATCAATGTGCTCGGACTTGGCGCTCACTGCCGTAGACCAGGCTCCCCTTCCGGTAGGCGCCTGCACCCAGGACTGGCCCTGGCCGATTTCTGTCTCTACAAAAGGCATGGCGTCGATTTCGAAGTCCGGATTGTTCTTCTTTCCGTTGCCTACCCAATCGCCTTTGGATTCCGTGTACAGCGCGCCGGTGTATTCACCGAACCAGAAGAATACCTTTCCGCTGACCACCCTGTCTATATACTGGTCGTCAGAGACTGTGGCGAATTCCGGATCGATCAGGTCGGCCGCGTAGAATTTCTGCAGCGTGGCGATAGCCGCCTTGAACTTATCCGTCATAGCGCCGTACTCATAGGTGCCCGTATCCGCGTCCAGGTAAAAGCCCGAGGTACACTGGTACAGGTTCCCCACCACGCCTATCAGATTGCTTGCGCCCCAGCGGTTGGAGATGGGGATGGAATCCGGATATTTCTCCTTCAGCGTCACCAGCGCGTCGTACAGCTCATCGATGGTGGTCGGCACAGGAATATTCTCCTTTTCAAAGATATCTTTTCGATAGAGAGACATAATCGGTGCCTGTCCTCTGGTGTTGAAGTTGGTCAGGCAGTACAGATGCCCCTCCGAGTCCACCGTGTCATAGTAGATTGCGGGAATCTTTTCCATCCAGGCCTTCAGGTTGGGCATTTTGTCGATATAGTCCATGAAATCCACGAACAGACCCTCGCCCGCGAACTGATCCACCAGCGTCTTGTTCACCAGAATCATGTCCGGCAGCTCTCCCGAATTCAGCTTCAGGTTCACCACCGTCCATACATCGGAGGTAGGGGCCAGCGTCCAGTCAATCTTTACATTGGTGTACTTTTCATACTGCTCATCCGCCCACTGGGTCTTGTCTCTGCCGAAATCCGCCGACAGGGCCGTAATCTCAAGGGGCTCTGCCAGAGGGAATGTATAGGCCGCCTGCGCGTCGTCCCCGGACTCCGTGGACTCTGCCGCTTCCGACGAGGCATCGGCCGTCCCTTCCTCTTCCGATGACGGTTCCTCCGCACTCTCAGCCTCCCCGCCTGTCTCCTCCTGCTTCGGCTCCGGTGCGGACTCGGAGCCCTGCGCGTCCCCGCAGCCTGTGGCCAGCAGCGCCATTGCTCCCGCAGTCAGCAGCGCCATTGCTTTCACATGTTTCCTTTTCATAACTGTTCTCCTTCCTTTTGTGGTTTGTTTTTATGATTCCAACGCCCGAGAGCGTTAAATCCGTCCTCACCCCTTCACGGATCCGATCATCACTCCGCTGGCAAAATATTTCTGTAAAAACGGATAGACGCACATAATCGGCAGCATGGCCACTATCATGGTGGCTGCCCGGATTGTCCGGGGATTCACGTTAATCTGCACCATGATGTCCCGCATCCCCTGGCTGCTCATGTCCATGTTCACAATCAACTGCCGCAGATACAGGGACAATGGCTGCATCTTGGAGTCGTTTAAGTAAATCAGCGCATCGAAATAGCTGTTCCAGCTTCCCACGATGGCGAACAGCGACATCGTGGCCAGAAGAGGCTTGGACAGCGGGACAATCACCTTCCAGAAAATCTTGAAATGCCCGGCCCCGTCGATGTAGGCCGCCTCCCGCAGGGCCGCCGGGATGTTCTGGAAGAAGGTGCGGTAAATGATGACATTGTAGGCCGATACGGCCCCGGGCAGCATCATGACCAGCGGATTGTCCAACAGCCCCAGGTTCTTAATCACCATATAGGTGGGTATCATGCCGCCCCCAAAGAACATGGTAATCATAAGGACGATCGTAAGAGGCCTCCTTCCCGAGAAGCTGTCCACCGACAGCGGATAGGCCATCAGTCCGGTGAGCAGCACTGAAGCCACCGTGCTCCCCGCCGCATAGAATATGGAATTCGCATAGGCCCTGCCGAATCTGGCGTCCTTGAAGACATACTTATAGGCATCTATATTAAATTCCACCGGCAGCAGCACCACCTCCCCCCTGGACACGGCTCCCGTATCGCTGAAGGATATGGACACGATATAGATCATAGGAAACAGGATGACCAGCATCAGCGCAAGCAATACCCCATATATCACAATATCTCCAAAACCAAATCTGTTCTTTTTCATATATGTCCCTTTTCCTCTTTCCGGCCCCTTACCAGAGGCTGTTCTCGCTTACCTTCTTGCTGAACGCATTGGCCCCCCAGACGAACACGAAGGATATCACCGACAGCATCAGCCCGATGGCCGCCGCGTAGCTATAGTTGGAGTTCTCCAGCCCATATCTGTAGGTGTAGGTAGAAATCACGTCCGCCGTGCTGTAGGTGGCAGGGCTGTACATCAGCAGAATCTTCTGGAAATCATTGGAGAAAAGGCTCCCCATCCGCATGATCAGGAGGATGACCGTGGTAGGCATGATTCCCGGCAGAGTGATGTAGAGAATCTTCTGCAGCCGGTTGGCCCCGTCTATCCTGGCCGCCTCGTACTGCTCCATATCGATTCCCGCCAGGGCCGCCAGATAGATGATCGATCCGTACCCGACCCCCTGCCACAGCGAAGACCCGATGTACAGCGACCGGAACCACCCCGGCTCCGAGAAGAAGTTCACCGCGCTGCCCCCCAGGGCCACAATCAGCCTGTTGACGATGCCGTCCACGGAGGAGAAAAGTTCCTTCATCAGCCCCACCAAAATCACCACCGATATGAAATGGGGCAGATAGGTCACGGTCTGCACCAGCTTCTTATATCTCGCGTGGCGGATCTCATTCAGCAGCAGCGCCAGGAGGATGGGGGCCGGAAACGTCCACAGCAGGGAGTACAGGCTCAGCAGCACCGTATTCTTAATGATGCGGAAGCAGAATGGATCCCGGAAAAACTGGATAAAATATTTCAGGCCCACGAACTCGCTGCGGAAGAATCCCTTTGAGGGCGTATACCTCTCGAATGCCATCACGATTCCGTAAATGGGAAGATACCTGAAGACGACCACCATGACCAGGGGCGCCAGGCACATGGCGTAAAGCTCTCTGTCCCGCATCCAGATTCGGCTCCACCCGAATCCGTGTTCTTTCTTTTTCTTTCTGTCCAAAGCTGCTACCTCCTTAACCGTGAGATTTGCGATGCGTACGTAACATGTCTTGATTATATGGATTACACAACGCAGGCGCAATCGGCAGTTTCGTTTCATATAGATTTTTCCTGATATCTCGGGCTCTCCGCAATCGGCTTTTTTACACCTTACATATAGCCGATTGTGTTTTCCCCGCTGTATGCTATAATATTTTTGTTCAATATGTACAGTTTTCAAAGGAGATCCGTATGAAGCCCAGATTTATCCAGTCCCAGCTTTCCAGGTTTCAGGAAACCGTATCGGGAACCTTTCTCCTGTTGTTCATGTGCATTATCTTGATTCTGGTTCCCTGCGCGCTGATCACTTCCTATGCCGACCGCCTGATCTCGGAGAAAATCCGCTCCGCGAACCAGAATTTCCTCTATGCCGCTGCCGACTCCATCGACAGCTCCATCCGCATGCCCATCGAACAGAGCTCCCTCATCATAGAGACCAATTTCCCGGATTACTACAGCTTGCTCTATGCCGACTCCATCTCCCACAGCGACACCGTCCTCTCCTCCTACCGCCTGAACAATGCTTTATACGGCAGCAACTACAGCCTGGCCCTCTTCAATACCACGGTCCTGTATTTCAAAAATCCGGGCATCGTGCTGACCGCTTCCGGCTCCTACGATGCCCAGACTTTTTTCCAGAAAAAATATATTTTTGCCGACTATTCCGCCGATTACTTCGACCGGCTCATGGAGATGCCTTTCAAGAGCCAGCCCTGTCCCGCCACGCCCATCCTGACCAGGGACATACGGGGAGACGAGACGATATATTACGAGTCCGTCATCCCCTTTGCCATCCATCCTGTCAATTCCTCTCCTGCGGACGCCCTGTTCATTTTCCTTTTAAGCGAAGCCGAGCTGAACAGAATGCTGGATTCCATCAACTCCAACCAGAGCTGCTACATCTATCTGATGGATACCGTGACCGGAAGCATCTTAAACCACCCCTCCGACACGGACTATGCCTCCCAGCTCTCCCTGTCGGAGCAGGAGTATTCCGGTTCCTCGGGCTTCATGACATTGGAGGGCGGCTCCGGGAGCTGCCGGGTGCTCTGGTGCAATTCCGGCGTGAGCAAGCTGCGCTATATCTGCGTGGAACCCAGGCTCCTGATTACCAGGCAGCTGCGGACATTTTTGATGCTGACCTATTCCATCACCATCGTGGTGGTCATCATCATGATTCTATGCCATCGGATCTTCGCCCGCTGGCTGGCCAGAATCCTCTCACCCATGTTCCTGCGGCTGGAGAAGGCCTTCCATCTGGATAAGAATCCGCCCTCTCTGAAACGGAACGATATCCGCTCCCTGAAGGAGGCATTGGACCTGCTGTGCACCCAGTATGAGGCCAATTACCCCAATCTGGTCAGTTCCTTTCTGTCCAGGCTTCTGCAAAACGATGCGACCGATGAGGAGATATTGGAATTCTGCAGCCATTTCACCGCGTTCCAGCCCCAGGACTATTTCTCTATCCTGGTGATTCGGACGAATTTCTGGTCCTATGAGAAGCCGGTGCCCCCGTCCCCACAGGATGTCCTGGTCAGCCTGCGGCAGCAGTTAAAGGATTACGGCCATGTCATCTCCCTCCGCGACGGAGCCGACTGCCTGTTGTTCCTCACCGCGTCCACCCAGCAGAAACTGAAGAGCCTACGGAGCCGCTTCCTCCATAGCCTGAAGGACATCGCCCCGCGTCTGCCGGAGTTCGTCTGCGGGCAGAGCGCCGATTACCATAGCATCCATGAGACATGCCACCATTATCGCCAGGTGCTGAACCTTCTGGACTATTATGGCATCGCCTCCGAAAAGGCGGTCTACTCCATGGAGGATCTGCGGTCTGCCTCCGTCTGTGTCCTCTCCGCGAAGGAAAAGGACAGAATCCTGGCCCTTGCCAGCCATTCCCCCAATGAGTGCCTGGCCTACATCAGCCAGCTGATGTCCTCCTGGAAGAAGCAGAACGCGGGCTTTGCCTATTACCGGAACACCGTGACAGAGCTGCTGTTCCTGCTGCAGCAGATTTTATGCGAGCTGACCATCCCCTTCTCCGCTGTCTTCCACGACAGCGAGAGCGACCTGGCCGTCCGGGCGGAGCGGATTCTCACCCCAGGCTCCCTGGACCACCTCTGTCTGGAGGCCTACAGGCAACTGACTGAGGTGATGAAGGACCGGAACCTCTCCATAGAGCAGGCGGAGCAGACCCTTCTGCAGTACATCGAGGAGCATCTCGCCGACATCAACCTCACCGTGCTGTCCGATGTGGCGGGGATGAACCAGAATTACCTGAGCCATTATTTCAAAAAGCATTTTGGAATCACATTCCTGGATTATGTGACGCGAAAGAAAATAGAAAAGGCAAAAGAGCTGCTGAGAGGCACCGACCTGACCTGCAAGGCCATCGGGGAGAGCCTGGGCTATCACGACCCCAATACCTTCATCCGGTCCTTCAAGAAGCTGGAGGCCGTAACCCCCAACGAATACCGGCGGACCCACAGGGGACAGCCCACATAAAGGCTGCCCCTCCGTGATTTCCGCAAAAATGCAAAAATATATTCGGATTGCCGTTGCAATCGCGATCGTCCTTACCGCGCCGTCCCCTTCTCCTGATAGAACATATTCCGCAGCGCACAGATGTCCCTGGGCAGGCTCTCCCTGTCCTCCGCGTCGTGCAGCTTCCTGACCCAGGCGTAATACTCGTTGGCCAGGGGCGTAGTCAGGGCGGAGGTCTTGGTGATGTAGCCCTTGCGGATGGCCTCGTGGGACACACTGCGCATGAACTTCCAGAAATTGTAGTAGGCCAGCTTCAGCTTGGTCATGTACCCGGCGCTGTCCTCGATGACGAAGCCCTCGATCCTGCGCCCCCGGTATTCGTAATCCGCCTCCATTACCTCTATGTACCAGTCGTAGAATTCCTGCCAGGTGCCCAGCTCCGCCGCCCTCTCCTTGGGCTCCAGCCCCAGCCTTTCCGCCACATGGCACATGTCCTCATAGCCGTATCTGCCGAATTCCATCTTGTTGTACACGATATCCAGCAGGAACAATCTGCTCTCCGGATATTCAATGATATGCGGGTCGTTCTCCATGTCCACGCACTCGAAGACAAAGGAGACCTCATGTTCCCTGCAGTACGCCTTCAGCTCCTCCAGATGCTCCGGGGACACCTTCCGCCGCACCATCTCCTGGAAATATCCCGCGTACTGGCTGTCTATGGTGGACTTGCTGGCCAGGAACAGTCCGTCCTCGTATTCATTGTAGCTGGCGATCCCCAGGAACCCGTTCTCCTTCACATAGGCCGTCACCGGGAACTGCAGCTTATGCTGCAGCATGTCGAACCTGGTCTCCGGCCGCTCGTTCACATTGAAGAACTTGTCGTAGGCCCTGGCCACCACCTTCCCCTTCGCGGTATCCAGGTACAGGCCCCTGGCCTTGGTGGTCTGGGCGTCCCAGACCCTGTCGTAGAAGGCCTTGTCCGTGTAGTTGAAGGAGGAGATGTTGCCGTACTTCTTCTCCTGGATATATCTGTTCTGGCGCAGGGCGATGATCACGTCCCCGATGTCGCTCTCCGTCACCGTCTGCTCCTGTGCCGCATCCGGCGTCCGGTACACCTCATTGGGCACCTCGATACAGCGGATGCCCTCCCCGTCCACCTGGACGCAGCGCAGGCAGCCGCCGTATTCCACCTGCCCCTCCAGGTTGAACACCCTGTCGTTGACCTGCACGGGCAATTGCTTGGTGTTGCGGTGTCCGTGGATCTGGTAGCAGTTCTGTGGCGTGGTGTCGAAGAAGGACTCGGCTATGACCTCGAAGTCATTGTAGCTTCCCACGCCCTTGATCATCTGCTCCGTGGCCACGAAGGAGATGTTCTCCGGCAGAGTGCTCAGTCCCGCGTGGGTGACCAGGAATATCTTATCGTTATACCGATAATAGGCGCACTGGCCAAATTTCCGGTATAGCTGCCTTACCTGCTTTTTGTCCAGCCCCGCGGCATCCAGCGCCGGCCTGGTGACCAGCTCGAATTCCTTTGACCTGCCTGTGGCGTCATTGGCCCAGTGCCACAGCCACCTCTCGTGGTTGCCCTCCAGCATCAGCACGTTCTTCCGGTTCATGACGGACATCAGGAACCGTACCACCTCCACGTTCTCCAGCCCCCTGTCGATGTAATCCCCCACAAAAATGTACATTTCATCGTCCTTGATGCCGCCGTTGTCCGCCAGGTACTTCTGCAGGGCCGTGTTGCAGCCGTGGATGTCGCCGATGTGGTGGACGCGCTTGTAGGAGGACATGTCGAAGAGCCTGGTCCAGACTGCGTCCAGCTCCTCCGGCCGGATCACCTTGATGCCAGAGGGGATCTTCTGGGTGCGGAATCTGGAGTACATGTTGTCGATCACCGCCTCGGGCACCCGCTTGAAGGTCTCCCTGGCCGCGTTCCTGCGCTTCACCTCCTCGATCGGGATGTCCGTGAAGTCCACGCAGTACATCCTGTACCGATAGGTCTCGCACATCTCCTTGTACCGGTTCATCTCGCTGGTCTTGGAGTTAGTGGCGTCTATGACCGTGAAGTCTCCCCTCTGCATCCTGACCTCCAGGATGGCGAACAATGTCTTCCACACCACACCGTCATTGTCCTGGCTGATCCCCTCCGTGCCGTCCGGCAGCATCACCGGGCTCTGGCACAGCAATCTGATGTCGTCCGCAGACAGGGCGTAGGGCTTCAGGCCATGCTGCTCGATCCAGGTGGATTTCCCGCAGCTTGCGGAGCCCCTCAATAAAAGCAAAATCCTCATTTTCATTCCTCCCAAATATATACTGCATAACGCTGAATCCTGCCGCCAGCCTCCTCTCCCTCACTCCTTCAAAAGCTGGGCGATCAGATGCTCCACCTCGTGAAGCTGTTCCCTGCTGTTCTCCCTGTGGCTGAGCCTGCGGTACTCCGAGGGGGACATGCCCTTCATGGCCCGGAAGGCCTTGGTGAACACCAGCGCGTCATTGTAGCCGCAGGACAGGGCGATGCTCTCTATGGGGTATGTGGTGGAGTCCAGCAGCTCTCTGGCCTTTGTGATGCGGAACGTGGAGAGGAACTGCTGGGGGGACATCCCGAGATAGTTCTGGAACAGGGTATAGAGATAGCTTCTGTTGATGCACACATAATCCGCCACATCCGTCACCTTGATGGGATTGCAGTAATTGCTCTGGATGAAGGACACGGCCTTCTTCACATACTGGTTGCCCTTGTCCTCCTGGTCCCTGGCCACCACGCCGGCGCTCTCGGCCAGCACGGACAGGAACACCCCCAGCAGCCCGTTGCGGCGCAGATCGTCCGCCACGCCGAAGGTATTGTGCTCCATCATGTCCTTAATGATGGAATACAGCTCCTGGTCCCTGTCGCAGGAAAAGACAGGATGCCTGGCGGACAGCCCCATGGCGCTTAAGTACTCCCCCGCCCGGGTCCCGCCGAAGCCCACCCACAGATAGCTCCAGGGCTCCTCCCGGTCCGACTGGTAGAAGGCCAGCTCATTGGGCTGTATCAGGAAGCCGTACCCCGCCTCCAGCCTGTACTCCTTGTCGTGGAACCGGAACAGCCCCCTGCCGCTCAGCACATAGTGTATCAGGTAATGGGGCTTGGAGGCGGGGCCGAAGCTGTGGAGCCCCTCCGTCCGGGAGCATCCGCAGCAGTTCACATACAGGCTGCCCGCCTTATCATTCTCAAAGTCCAGCTTAAAGGCTTTCTCCATGGGAGACCATCTCCTTTTGGCAGGCCCTGACCCTCCAGGCCAGGGCTTTGCCCCGGCCCTCATCCGAAGGCCGGGGCCGCATTTCAGAACGTGATTTCAGAACGCGAATTCCTTCCTGTCCAGATCCGCCTGCACCTTCTCCAGGTCCTCCCGGATATGGAGCTTTTGAGGACACAACTTCTCGCACTTGCCGCACTTCACGCAGTTCTTCGCCTGCTTCTCATCGCCCAGGTTCCGCTCCCAGCTCCCCTTGACCATGTTGTAGTTCTGGTACATATGATAAGTGTTCCAGGCCCGGAAGTTGCCCGGGATGTCCACGCCCGCAGGGCAGGGCATGCAGTAGCGGCAGCCCGTGCAGCCGTTCTGGACGCGGCCCTTAATCAGCGCCACGATGTCCTCGATGGTCTTTCCCTCCTTCTCCGAAAGGGGCCTGAATTCCGCAAAGGTCCTCAGGTTGTCCTCCACCTGCTCCATGGTGCTCATGCCGCTTAGGATGACCTTCACATTGGGCAGGCTCCCCACCCAGCGCAGGGCGTAGGAGGCGATGGAAGCCTCCGGATCCAGGGCCCGGAACTTCCCGGTGATGTCGTCCGCGAAGGCCGCCAGAGATCCGCCCTTGACCGGCTCCATGATGACCAGGGGGATGCCCTTCTCCTCGGTGAGGCGGTATCCCTTCATCCCGGCCTGCTCCTCCGTGTCCATGTAGTTGAGCTGGATCTGGCAGAAGTCCCAGTCCCTGTAGTTCAGAATCTCTTCGAAGACGTCATAGCCGTCATGGAAGGAGAAGCCCAGATACCTGATTTTCCCCTCCGCCTTCAGGGCCTCCAGCTTCTCCACTGCCCCCAGCTCCACCATCTTGTGGAAGCTGTCCTTGTTCAGGGCGTGCATGAGATAGAAGTCTATGTAGTCCGTCTGCAGCCTGCCCAGCTGCTCCTGAAAGGTCGCCTCCACGTCCTCCGGCTTCTCCACCTTCCAGCAGGGCAGCTTGGTGGCCAGGAAGAAGGAATCCCTGTCGTATTTCTTCAGTGCCCTGCCCACGAAGGGCTCGCTTGCGCCGTCGTGGTAAGGATAGGCGGTGTCGATATAGTTCACTCCGGCGGCGATGGCCCTATCCAGCATCCGCTCCGCCTCCGGCTCGTCGATCTTTCCATCCGCGGTTACCGGGAATCGCATGCAGCCGAATCCCAGCAGCGACGTCTCGATTCCCAGTTTCTCCAGTTTTCTTTTCTCCATTTTATTCTCCTCCATTCATTATGATGCGCTATCTTTTCTTCAGCATCTTCTTCTCGCCCTTATTGTAGATTTTCATGGTGACATACGCCTCCACAATCAAAAGCAGCGTGCCCACAAGGCTGACCCACCCTCCGAACAGATAGGTGAAGAACATGGTGAGCACCGCCACCACGCCAAAGCCAAAGACCAGCTTGGCGCAGAACTTATTGTACTTCTTCACGTCCTCCACCTGGATGGGGAACTTGTTGAACACTTTGTTCCTCTCATCGCTGCTGAGAATCTTTGCGCCCACATAAGCGCATGTACCTCCTATGAACAAAAGCAATATCAGATCCATACTCTCCTCCTATCTATCCTTCCGCATCTGCCCTTCCGGCATGTTCCGGGCATCGGCCTATTCTCCGTATATCTTCTCTCTCAGATATCTGGTGTTGGTCTCGAAATCCACCTCCAGCACCTGCATCTCCCGGATTGTCACGTCCCGGTAGGTGTCCGGCTGGGGGATATTGTCGGACACGATGTCGTAGGTCAGCAGCTTCCCCGCCATCAGGCTTAAGGAAAAGCACTCGTTCTTCGTCAGGTTGGTGGTCAGGTTCGGCATGAGGCTGTCTATCAGCCCTCCCGCATTGGTGAGCACGGCTCCCGGAAGCTTGCCGATCACTGCCGTCAGGACCTTCCTCTGGCGCTCCGTCCTGCCGAAGTCCGTGCCCAGGTAGCGGTTCCTGCTGTAGGCCAGGGCCTGGGGGCCGTTCAGGTGCACCACCGCCGGGCCGTTGTCAGCCACGGACAGGTCCATATTGTCCGTGCCCTGTTCCCTGCCGGTGAGCATGTTGTACTCCACCAGATAGCCGTTCACATACTCGATTTCATCCCTGGTCAGCTCCAGCTCTATGCCGTCCACCGCGTCCACCAGATTGGCGAAGGCCTCGAAGTTCACCAGCATGTACCGGTTCACCGGGATGCCGAAGTTGTGCTCGATGGTCTTCATGAGAAGCTCCGCGCCGCCGAAGGCGTATGCCGCGTTCAGGCGGTTGCCGTCATGTCCGGGGATGTCCACATAGATGTCCCGCAGCAGGGAAGTCATGTAGATGGTCTTCGTTCTGCTGCTGATGGACAGGAGGATCATGGCATCGGAGCGGCCGTCCTCCCCGTTCTCTCTGGAGTCGTTGCCGATCAGAAGGATGTTTACGACTCCGTCTTCCTTCATGGGCTCCGCGGCTACGGCCGGCAGCTCCTTATAATTCATCTTTCCATACACCGCTCCCACAAGCTGGTACAGGCCCACGCCCAACAGGGCGATTATCAGTACCACGGCTATCAGGAATTTCCTGAGCCTGTGTTTCTTCCTGCGGCGCTTCTTCTGCGCCCTCGGCGGTGTCTTCGGCTTCTTCGTCATCCGGGAATCCCCCTCCCTCTGCTCCGGCTCTGTCTCTTTGGAATTCCCTTTCTTTTGAGACTTCTTTCTCCTCTGAGGCCTCTCCTCCTCTTCGTATTCTTTCCTTCTGCGGGGCGGCTCCGACTCGTACTCAGGCCGTCTGCCGCGTGGCGGCGCCTCTCCGTACTCAGGCCGTCTGCCGCCTGCCGACTCCGACCCGTACTCCGGATGCCTCCTCCGAGGCGGTTCCTCCCCGTACT
>NZ_CAPDXS010000105.1:0-19794 GCF_948601915.1 uncultured Acetatifactor sp.
AAAGTTTTTGGTGAGGAAAAATTTCATGTGGTACTACTTTTTCTCTCATCTAGGGATAAAGGCTATCTGGTAGATTATGAAAAAAGTGCAGATGTCTTTGGCCAAATAGAGCCATATCAGGCAGACGCAATCAAGAGAGCGAAAGTGCGCGCGGAAGAGGCAGGTGCGGATTTTGCCACTGTAATATGCCGCGACAGCAATCCTGTAACAACTGTGTATGAGCTGGTTGATTACCTGAACAGCCAAAGAATATAGCGGGAATATAGGATAAGGATTGCAGCAAAAAACAAAGCTGAGGTGACATCTGAAATGAGCAAATGGCCACCTACTGGAAAAGCATATTTTCGAGCCCATTGACTTTTTGTGGCATGAGGACAGTTGTGCATGGCGCTGCCTTTAGGGCAGCGCCTTTTGCACCAAAGGCTTCGTGTCGATGGCGATAAGGCTCGCCGCAATGCCTCATTGAAGGTGACGGCCTGTATTCCTGACATCTGACCCGGCACCTTTTACGGCGCTCAGTGGGGCGCAAAATAGACCAGATTCGCATCAAACGCATTTTCTTCCCCGCAGCGCCTCAGCTGACCGCTTCCGGTCACCGTATATTTCCTCCCGTCCGTTTCTTCCCGGGTGTACGTGTCGAACCATTGCTCCATTCCGGCCTTCAGTTCGCGTACAAGATCGACATACGCTTCCTGGCCGATCAGGTTCCGTGCCTCCTCCGGATCGTCTTCCATATGATAAAGCTCATCCGGCCCATCCGGATATCGGCTTACGTATTTCCAGCGTCTGGTTCGAATCATCCGTGTCCTGCTGTATTCATCAAAGACGACCACCCGGTCCGGTGCCTCCTTCCGGGGCTCCCGGATCAGCTGCATCATGCTTTTTCCGGGCTGCATGGGCTCTGCTTCGAACGGACAGCCGGCCATCTCCAGGATTGTCGGATAGAAGTCGTACTGGCATGCCATCTGATGGCAGACCGCGCCCTTTTCCCCGCCCGGCATCCGAACGATCAATGGCACCTTGATTGCAGTATCAAACATGTTCTGCGGATATGTCCCGTTCCCCTTTCCCCAGATTCCGTGATGTCCCATATTCATTCCGTTATCCGCGGTAAAGATTACGATGGTATCTTCCAGGAGCCCCTGCCTGCCCAACTCGTCCATGATCTTGCCGATGCCTTCATCCATTGCGCTGATGGCGGCATAATACCCCCGCAGGTTCTCGGCCCGTTTCTCCGGCGTATCCCCCACCGGACAGGTTCCGACCTGATCCGGATGGACCGGCAGATCCGGCGTCGCCTGAAACCCACAGTCTCTGTACCAATCCAGGAACCGCTTAGGATGCTGGCTTTCGGCCCAGGGGCTATGGGGCGCGGTGTAGTGGACGCTCAGATAAAACGGCTTTTCCTGCTGCGCGAATTCTCCCACATACTGCAGCGCTTTTTCCGTGATCAGATCGGTGATATATCGCTTCGGCGCAGAAAAGACGCCGTCCTCGCACACATCCGGATCGAAGTAATGGCTGCAGCCTCCGGCTCCAATCGTGAACCATTTGTCAAAGCCCTTCTTCTTCTCCGCGTTATTGCCGAGATGCCATTTCCCGCTGAGCCCACAGACATATCCGTTTTCCGCCAACACATCCATATAGGTTTTGTGCCCCTCCAGATATTCGATGGCCCTATCCCTTGTCCGGAACCGGGAATGGTCTGCCATTTCCGGATATCTGTCCGTATCGATGTTCCCTCCTGCAATCCAGTCCAGCACGCCATGGCAGGACGGTGCCTTTCCGGTTACGATGGAGGCTCTTGCAGGAGAGCATACCGGAGACGCACAGTAAAATTCGTCAAACCGGACTCCGTTCTCCGCAAGCCTGTCCAGGTTCGGTGTGCGCAGATCTTCATTTCCCGCGCAGTGCATTGCCCATGCCCCCTGATCGTCTGACAAAATAAAAACGATATTCGGCTGCTTTTTCATGATTTCCACATCCTCTCGGTCTTTCTTTCCATTCACGAAACCGCAAACAGTCCCATGCCGACCGCAAATACCCGCTGCATGCTGCAGCGGGCATAGGCTCAGATATCCAGCTCCGGCGGCACGTCCAGTTCCTCGGGGGCATATTTCCCGTTCTTCTTCCGCTGGCGGACGCACTCCGTCAGCAGGTACTCTATCTGACCGTTGACCGAGCGGAAGTCGTCCTCCGCCCAGGCGGCGATGGCGTCATAGAGCTTGGGGGACAGCCGCAGGGGAACCTGCTTCTTGGCGTCTGCCATCAGTAAAGGCTCCCGGAATTCACGATGGGCTGGGCATCATGATTCCCGCACAGGACCACCAGCAGATTGGAGACCATCGCCGCCTTGCGCTCCTCATCCAGCTGTACCACATCGTTCTCGTTCAGCCGCTCCAAGGCCATCTCCACCATGCCTACGGCGCCGTCCACGATCATCTTCCGGGCGTCTATGATGGCGGAGGCCTGCTGGCGCTGCAGCATCACGGCCGCAATCTCCGGGGCGTAGGCCAGGTAGGTGATCCGGGCCTCCACCACCTCGATGCCGGCCTCCTTCACCCGGGCCTGGATCTCGTCCCGTATCCTGGCGGCCACCACATCGCTGGAGCCCCGCAGGCTCCCTTCGTCCGCATGGCCGTCCCCGGTGGTGTCCACATTGGGGGCCACGTCATAAGGGTAGACCCGCACCACCTGGCGCAGGGCGCTGTCGCACTGGAGGGAGAGGAATTCCTTGTAGTTGTCCACGTTGAACACGGCCTTGGCCGTATCCACGATCCGCCAGGTCACCGCGATGCCGATTTCCACAGGATTCCCCAGGCAGTCGTTGATCTTCTGCCTGCTGTTGTTCAGGGTCATGATCTTCAGGGACAGCTTCTTGCTGCCGTAATCGGCGGCCAGGTTCATGCTCTGGGCCCCGCTTGCTATGGCCCGCAGCCCGCTGCTCGGCTCCGACACGTCCCCGCTCTGGCTCAGCTTTGTCTTGGCCGCCGGGTTCACGCCTACGCAGAAGGGATTGACGTAGTAGAAGCCGTTCTCCTTCAGGGTGCCGATGTACTTGCCGAACAGGGTCAGCACCAGGGCCTCCTGGGGCTTCAGGACCTTAAGGCCCAGGAGAGGGATCCAGCCAAGGGTAAGCACTGCGATGCCGATGACGAGCCCTGTGACGCTGAAGGCCGAGGCACCGTACCTGTCGATATCGATGCCGCCGATGACCACTGCGGCAATGGCCGCCGTATAGGCCAGGATTACTGTCAGCAGGACGGCCATACCGTTCTTTGCGCTTTTTAAGAGTTTTTCTTCCATAGAAAATTCCTCGCTTTCTTCGCTTGTGTCTTTAGAGGTTCGGCTGATATTAAAATGATATCATATTGATTTTTGCTTTGCAAGGGATTTGCGTGAATTTTTGAAAAAAGTTTGAATAAGTTTGATAAGAGCGGCCTGAAGCTTGCGGATTCTATGGAAAACATGGTACAATGGCAGATAAAGAGAGGAGGAATCGGAATGGAAGCACTGAGGAAAGAAGCATTTTATACGATAGATGACATCTATGCTTTGCCGGACGGAGAGCGGGCAGAGCTGATTGACGGACAGATTTATTATATGGCTCCTCCGAGTCGGACGCATCAGAGGCTCAGCATGTTTTTGTCCAGCGCCATACTGGCACATATCAGGGAAAAGGGAGGAGGCTGCGAGGTCTATGCGGCGCCTTTCGCGGTATTCCTGAACGATGACGACGTCAACTACGTGGAGCCGGATATCTCCGTCATATGCGACACTTCGAAACTGGACGAAAAGGGCTGCCATGGGGCACCGGACTGGGTCATAGAAATCGTGTCTCCCAGCAGCAGATCCATGGACTACTTTACCAAGCTGTTCAAGTACCGCACGGCAGGCGTAAGGGAATACTGGGTAGTGGATTCCCACAGGAAGACGGTGACCGTATACCAGTTCGAGCAGGATCAGATGAATGAGTACGCCTTTGGGGAGAGCGTCCCCGTGGGCATTTATGAGGGATTTTCCATTACGGTTCCGTAATCGGGGACTGCGGTCTTTACCAAAGCGATTCCATCAAAGCTGCCAGGCAATGTTTCAGGGGCTAGCGGGAAATGATGCCATTTCCTGACAGCCCCATATTTTTGCAAATCAGCCTCAGAAGGGAAAGTGTCGGCAGATTCCGTGGATGCCCGGCGCGGCGGGTAGGGAGGAGCGTCTTCCCTACCCGACTTTCACGTCATTGGGGCTTTCCTTCCCTTCCACATAATCCATGGCGTTGCGCAGCGTGGTGGCGGCGATGGCCCCCAGGGCTTCCCTGGTGAAGAATCCCTGATGGGAGGTGATCATCACGTTGGGGAAGGACAATAGCCTTGCGGTGGTGGAGTGCTCCAGGATTTCGTCCGACCGGTCCTCGAACACATTGTTGGTCTCCTCCTCGTACACGTCCAGGCCCACCCCCGCGAACTTGTGCATGCGGATTCCCTCGATTAGGTCGTCGGTCTTCACCAGAGCGCCTCTTGAGGTGTTCACCAGAATCACCCCGTCCTTCATCTGCCGGATGGTGTCGATGTTGATCAGATGGTAGGTGGAGTCCATCAGGGGGCAGTGGAGGGAAATGACATCACTGTCGGAAAGGAGCCGCTCCAGGGACACATACTCCACGAAGTCCTTCAAAGACTCGTTCTGGTACACATCGAAGGCTATGACCTTCATGCCGAAGCCGCGGCAGATGCGGCACATGGCCGCGCCGATCTTCCCGGTGCCGATGATGCCCGCGGTCTTCTGATAGAAATTGAAGCCCATGAGGCCGCTCAGGCTGAAATCATTCTCCCGGACTTTATTGTAGGCCTTGTAGAGGCGGCGGTTGCTGGCCAGCGCCAGGGCCATGGCGTGCTCCGCCACGGCTTCCGGGGAGTAGCCGGGCACGCGCATGACCCGGATGCCGTATTTCCCGGCGGTCTCCAGGTCTACGTTGTTGAATCCGGCGCAGCGCATCAGCAGCAGGGTGATGCCCTTCTCGTGTAGGATCTCCATGGTTCGGGTGCCGATGTCGGAGCTGACGAAGGCGCAGACGGCATCGAAGCCCTCCGCCAGGGCCGCGGTACGGGGATCCAGGTCGGATTTTGTGTACTCGATGGTGATGTCTTGGTAGTCCTTCAGGGTGTCCTGGAAGGATTCCTTGTCATAGCTTTTGGTGTCGTAGAACAGGATTTTCATAATGGTCTCCTCTCTTTTTCGGATATATCTGTCAATTCCAGTATGTGCTGGAGCTGCTGACGATTTTCGTCTCCCCATCCTCCGTTGTGGAATAGATCCTGGTGATCCCCCACCACTGGGCGCTTGTGTCGCCCTCCCTGACATCGTAGGAATAGGACGCCTCCGCGCTCAGCCCGGGATGCTTTTTCACAAGGGCCTCAAAGGCCCTGGAGATTGTTCCCTCCATATGGGTTGTAATGGAAACATTATACCATACTTTTCCCATCGCGGCACATTTTTATCACAGGGATCCGCCCCTTTTTAAAGGTTGACAGATTGACGGCCGGCAGATATGATTAGAGAAAGGCCCGGAGAGGGCGGACCAGACAGAGTCTGACAAAGAAACGGAGGAAAATCATGACGATACCGGAGGCATTGAAGAACAGAGCAAAAAATCTGGAGGCATATTACCAGGCCCACTACAGCCCGCTGGCGCCGCTGGCGGCCCAGTGTTTCCTGAACACCATGGAGACCACGGTGAAGCAGTCGGAGGACGGAGGGTACTTCGTCATCACCGGCGACATCCCCGCCATGTGGCTGCGGGATTCCGCGGCCCAGGTGAGGCCCTATGTGAAGTATGCCGGAGAGGACGGCCGGCTCCAGGAGATTCTGGAGGGCATCATCGCCAGGCAGGCGAAGATGGTCTGCGTAGACCCCTATGCCAACGCATTTAACGAAAGCGCCAACGGGGCGGGGGCGGGATACGAGGACGAGACTTTGGAGAACGCCCATGTGTGGGAGCGCAAGTACGAGGTGGATTCCCTCTGCGCCCCTCTTTATCTGGGGTATTATTACTGGAAGGAGACGGGGATCGACAGGATATTTACGGAGGAATTCCATGAGATGATTCGGGAGATCGTCCATACCTTTACCGTGGAACAGGATCACAGGAACTCACCCTACTTCTTCCGGCGCTACAACTGCGTGAAGACGGACACACTGCCCTGCAAGGGGAAGGGACGTCCTGTGAACGTCACGGGCATGACCTGGTCGGGCTTCCGCCCCTCGGACGATACCTGTTGCTTCGGCTACCTGATCCCCTCCAACATGATGGCGGTGAAGGCCCTGGGCTTCGGGGCGGAGATCTGCAGGGAGTGCTACGGGGATGAGGCCCTGGCGAAGGAGTGCGGGGAGCTGGCGGAGGAAATCCGGGACGGCATCGAGACCTACGGAGTGGTGGAGCATCCCAAGTACGGGAAGATATACGCCTACGAGACGGACGGCTTCGGCAACCACATCCTGATGGACGACGCCAATTCGCCCAGCCTGCTGGCCATGCCCTATCTGGGGTATTGCGATAAGGATGATGCGGTATACCGGAATACCCGCAGGTTCCTTCTGTCGGAGGACAACCCTTATTACTATGAGGGCAGCCTGGCAAAAGGGATGGGGAGCCCCCACACGCCCGCGGGCTTCGTATGGCATATCGGCATCACCATGCAGGCCTTGACCTCCGACGACAGGGAGGAGATACTGCAGTGCCTGGATATGCTGGCAAAGACCCACGCCGGGACCAACTACATGCACGAGTCCTTCGACCCCTCCGCGCCGGAGGAGTTCACCAGACCCTGGTTCGCCTGGGCCAACACCCTGTTCGCGGAGCTGCTGGACAGGCTGATGGAAGAGGGCTTTTTCGCCTGATGTGAGGCGCGGAAAGACCGGGCGGCGGACTGGATTCAGTGTGAGGGGACATTGCCGGAAAGGGCGGGGGAAGGAGCTGGCCTCAATCCATCCCCAGCCCTCTCTCCAGAATCCTGGTGCAGACATCCGCCATGGCCTCCGGGCTTGGCGCGTCCGGCTGGGACAGCCAGGTCTCGATGACGCCGGTGCAGCCGGACACGGCGAAGGACTCCATGTAACAGCCGTCGCTGTCGGCCTGCCTGGCGGTGAAGATGCTGTCCAGCCGCTCCTTTACCAGGTTCTTCAGCCGGTTCACGAAGGCCAGGTCCCCGTGGGGTCCGATCATGGCCCTGACCACCGCCCTGTGCCGTTCCAGGAAGGAGAAGATCTCCAGCAGCGTGGCCCGGGACGCATGGACCGGGGTATCCGGCTTCAGCGTCCGGTCGATGATGCCATGGAATTCCAGGAACAGCTCGTCCTCCAGCTGCGCCAGCATGTCATAGACATCGCTGTAGTGCAGATAAAAGGTCCCTCGGTTGATGTCCGCCAGGTCGGACAGCTCCTTCACGGAGATATCCTTCACATCCTTGGTCTCCATCAGCTGCATCAGTCCCTGCAGCAGCAGGGCTTTGGTCCTCCGGACTCTCCGGTCCGTCTTCGCGTCTGCCATCGCACGATTCCTCCTTTTCGCTCGCCACGGGTATTTCTAAACATTTCATAAATATGCGACACTTCCCGCCGCAAATGTCCAGAAAGATACATTTCCCCCAAAACTGTTTATTGCGCTTCTCTCTGTTTCCATTATAATTACATCTGAAGAATAAATCAACTGTTGTTAAGTAAAAAACAGAAATATGTTTTATGGACGGCTGCCGGAAAACGCGCCGAGGGCTGGCAACAGAGAAAGGCAATGGCATTTTTTTATGGAAACGGAAAAAGAAAAGAAAGACAATTCCTTCATGATGAGGCTCTCCACCCTTATCGTAGACAAGCGGAAAGGCTTCTATCTGGTATTCATCCTGTTGATTCTGTACAGCGTGCTCACCATGGATAAGGTGAAGGTCAACAACGACCTGACCTCCTACCTGCCGGATACCACGGAGACCCGCCAGGGGCTGGACCTGATGGATGAGCAGTTCCTTACATACGGCACTGCCCGTATCATGGTCTGCAATGTGACCTATGAGGAGGCCCAGGGGCTCTCGGAAGAGCTCCGGGAGATGGACGGGGTGGCGATGCTGGACTTCGAGGACACGGAAGAGTACTACCACGACATGGAGGCCCTGTTCAAGGTGACCTTTGACGGGGAGGCGGGAGACGAGACGGCACAGGAGCATCTGGACAGCGTGCTGGAGGCCCTGTCCGGGTACGATGTGTACTATTCCTCGGACATCGGCCAGGAGGAGCGGGACGCGGCGGATCTAAGCAATGACATGATCGTCATCCTGCTGCTGGCAGGGGTGGTCATCGTGGCGGTGCTGCTGTTCACCTCCACCACCTATGCGGAGATCCCCGTGTTCCTGATGACATTCATCGTGGCGGCCATCCTGAACAAGGGGACCAATTACTGGTTCGGCACCATCAGCTTCGTGACGGATTCCATCGCCGTGGTGCTGCAGCTGGCGCTGGCCGTGGACTATGCCATCATCCTCTGCCACCGGTTCATGGAGGAGCACGAGGACAAGGAGGCCAGGGAGGCCGTGATCGTGGCCCTGAGCAAGGCCATCCCGGAGATCTCCTCCAGCTCCCTGACCACGGTGTCCGGCATGGTGGCCATGATGTTCATGCAGTTTAGGATCGGCTATGACATGGGCATCGTGCTGGCAAAAGCCATCGTACTGAGCCTGATCTCCGTGTTCTTCCTGATGCCCGGGCTGCTGCTGACCTTTGCCAAGGCCATAGACCATTCCCATCACAAAAGCTTCGTGCCGAACATCACGGCCGTGGGGAAGTTCTGCGTGCACACCAGGTTCGTCATACCGCCACTGCTGGTGGTGGCGGTGATCGCCGGGGCGGTGCTCTCCGGCAGGGCGGATTATGTGTACGATGTGAACACGCTGCAGTCCAAGAACATGAGCGAGAACAAATTCTCCGTGGAGATGGTGAACAGGAACTTCGGCACCGTGAACCAGCTGGCGGTCATCGTGCCGGGCGGCGACTATGAAAAGGAGGGACAGCTGCTGCGGGAGCTGGAGCGCCTGCCGGAGGTGGATTCCTGCATGGGGCTGGCCAACATCGAGGCCATGGACGGCTATGTGCTGACGGCCCAGCTCTCCCCCAGGGAGTTCGCGGAGCTGATCGACATGGACATCGAGGTGGCGAACCTCCTCTACTCCGCCTATGCGGTGGACGACAGCAATTACGGGGCGCTGCTGGGCGGCATCAACGAGTACAAGGTACCGCTGATCGACATGTTCCTCTTCATCTACGACCAGAAGGAGCGGGGGAACATCACGCTGGAGGACGACCTGGAGGAGACGCTGACGGATGCCTACTCCCAGATCAGCATCGCAAAGAACCAGCTGCTGGGGGAGCGGTGCAGCCGCTTCGTGCTGGAGCTGTCCGTGCCCTCGGAGGGGGAGGAGACCTATGCCGCCCTGGAGCGGATCCGGGGGGTGGCAGCGAAATATTATGGCGATGAGGAGGTCTACCTGGTGGGCAATTCCACCAGCAACAAGGATCTGAGCGATTCCTTTGTCATGGACAACAATATCATCACCATTCTGACGGCCCTGTTCGTCATGGCGATCCTGCTGTTCACTTTCCAGTCCGCGGGGCTGCCCGTGCTGCTGGTGGTGACGATTCAGGGGAGCATCTGGATGAACTTCTCCCTGCCGTATCTCACGGGAGAGGTGGTGTACTTCCTGGGATACCTGGTGGTGTCCGCCATTCAGATGGGGGCTACAATTGACTATGCTATTGTAATCACAAGCCGGTACATGGAGCTGAAGACCTATATGCCCATCAAAAAGGCCATCGTGGAGACCCTGAACCAGGCGTTCCCTACGATCGTCACCAGCGGCTCCATGCTGGTGGCGGCGGGCTTCATCATCAGCAATGTGTCCAGCAACGCGGTGGTGGCGGCCATCGGGCTTGCCCTGGGCCGGGGGACATTGACGTCCATCGCGCTGGTGCTGCTGGCCCTGCCCCAGACGCTGCTGATCGGCGACATCATCATCGAAAAGACGGCCTTTACCTTAAAGCGCGAGACCATCAAGCCCCTGCCCACAGGCGGCAGGATCCGGATGACCGGGCACATCAAGGGCTATGTGAACGGCGTGATCGACGGGGAGTTCTCCGGCGTGATCGACGGCGAGATGGGGGCCGTGGTGCGGGCGAAGGACAATGTGGAGCAGCTTCGGGAATATGAGGTGGAAACCGGGGAGGAGCAGCCGCGGCTGGCAGTGGAGGACGGAGATGCCGGGGAGCCTGGGGATGACCTGCCGGAGGGAGAGGCAGAGGAAGACCTGCGGGGGCCCGATGGCGTAGAGGCGGACGGCTTTGCGTGGACATTGGACGGAAGCGGAAAAGGCAGAGGGGGAGAGCCGGCAGAAGACGGAGAACAGGAGGCAGCGAATCATGAAGCGTAGCAGGAGAAGCAGACGGATGGCATGGATGGCATTGGCGGGCATCCTGGCCCTACAGGAAGCGCTGCCGGTATGGGCCGCGGAGCCCACGGCATTCGGACAGCTGATTTCCGGGGACAGCGCCGGGGAGGGGCGGAGACCGGAGAGCGAATACATGAGGATATCCATAGCCACGGAGGAGGATTTGGCCCGGCTGGCCCTGGACTGCCAGGTGGACGCCTGGTCCAGGGATAAGTATGTGACCCTGGAGAACGACATTGTCCTGCGGGAGCACCGCGGCCTGACCATCCCCAGCTTCGGCGGCATCTTCGATGGCGGGGAGCATACGGTTTCCGGTCTGGAGCTTGCTGCCGACGGCTCCGCTGTGGGGCTGTTCCGCTATGTGCAGGAGGGCGGCGTGGTGCGGGGCCTTGTCCTGTCGGGGACGGTGGCTCCCGGCGGCAGCAAGAGCCAGGTGGGGATACTGGCCGGGATCAACTACGGCAGGATCGAGAACTGCAGCGTCTCCGGGAACGTGGCCGGGGCGGAGGACGTGGGCGGCATCGCCGGGGCCAACAGGGCCACGGGGGAAATCCGCCGCTGCCAATCCGCGGCCTATGTCACAGGCGACCACTGCGCGGGGGGCATCTGCGGCAGCAACCAGGGGACGATCAACAATTGCCAGAACCTGGGCAGCGTCAATACCCACAGCACGGAGGTGAGCTATAGCATAGAAGACATCACCATGGAGGGAATCGAGGACATCAACAGCGCGAAAAATGTGGCGGTGCACACGGACACGGGAGGGATTGCCGGTTACTCGGATGGAAAAATCTATTATTGCGCCAATTCCGGCACGGTGGGCTACCAGCATGTGGGCTACAATACCGGGGGCATCGTGGGTAGGCTCCACCAGGGCTATCTGCAGAACTGCACCAACACGGGGCATGTGCTGGGCAGGAAGGACGTGGGCGGCATCGCGGGGCAGCTGGAGCCTTTCCTGGAGATCCAGTACCTGAACGACAAGCTGGGCGAGCTGGACAGGGAGACGGAGGTGTTCTTCAACCTGCTGGAGGCGGCCCATGAGGACATCAGCGGCTATGGCGGGGAGGCGGCGGAGCTGTCAAGGAGCATCAGCGGCCATCTCAACACCGCTTCCGCGGCGGGCGCAGGCCTCACCGGGACGGCTAATGAGCTGTGGTACATCTACAACCAGGAGCTGACGGGGATTGGCGATGATTTGAGCCGTTTGAACGGGGAGTGGAGGGACCAGGCGGAGGCCGGGACGGCAGGAACAGGGACGGATGAATCCGGAATAGAGGGATCCGGGACGGAGGCGTCCGGAATCAACCTCACCGGAGAGGTGTACATCGGAGACATGCAGACAGAGCAGGAATCCGGAGAGGGGAATCCGGCCGGTCAGGAGGGAGCCGGAGGACAGGATTCCGGGGAAAGTGCCGGGGTACCGTCTGAGGGACAGGCGCAGGAGGCTTCGGCTGCACGGACAGAAGCGGAGGATGCGGCGGAACGGGAAGTTAAGCCAAAGGATCCGGCAGAGGGCGAAGAGGCCGGGGCAGAGGCCGGGGCAGAGGCCGGGGAAGAGGACGGAGGGCAGAATCCCGGCGGAGGCGCTGACGGAAGCCATATCTTTGAGGGCGATGCAGACCGGCCCGGCTCTGACGAAACAGATCCTGACCGGCCGGATTTCGACAAACCGGACATTGATAAGCCGGATTTTGGCTTCCCCGATTTCGACAAGACAGACATCGACAAGGCAGATATCGAGAAGCTGGGAAAGGACATAGAGAGCTACATGGCGGCCCTGCGCAGGTTCGGCGAGGGCGTGGGCACCCATCTGGGCACCATCACCTCCGCCACCAGCGACCGCAGCGGCGGCATTGGGGACAATCTGCAGACCCTGAACCAGGAGCTGGAAGCGGCGGGGAATGACCTGCTCCGGCTGGCGGAGGTGCTGCAGCAGGGCGGGGACAGGACTTCCGCCGATGTGGACGCCCTGCTGGCCCAGGCCAAGGTGGTGCGCCGCTGCATCAACGAGCTGCGGGACGACCTGTTCCGCTATGAGGGCATCACGGTGGAGGACGCCTCGGACGAGGCCGCAGGCGGCGACCTGGAGAACCTGGGGGCGGAGCAGCCCCAGGAGGCCTACTATGACACCACCTCTTTCCAGCAGGGGAAGATTACCCTCTGCATCAACCAGGGGACTGTGGAGGCGGACACCAATGTGGGCGGCATCACCGGGCTGATAGCCACGGAATACGACTTCGACCCGGAGGACGACATCACCCTCACCGGAGCGGAGAGCTTCCGCATCGAGCAGTCCGTAAAGGCCGTGGTGCGGGAGAGCCGCAACCTGGGCACCATAACGGGCAAGAAAGACTACGTGGGAGGAGTCGTGGGCAAGGCGGATTTCGGCGCGGTGGTCTCCTGCGAGTCCTACGGGGCGGTGGAGAGCACGGGAGGGAGCTTTGTGGGCGGCATCGCCGGTTCCTCGGACTACTGCGTCAGGAGCTGCTATGCGATGGGCCCTGTGTCCGGGGAGACCTATGTGGGCGGCATCGCGGGCCGGGGCTGCGACATCTTCTACAGCTATGCCTACCCGGAAATCGATTGCTCCGGAGAGAGGGCAGGCTCTGTGGCAGGGTGGCTTCGGGAAGAGGGAATCCTCTGGGGGAACTATTATGTCCGGGGGAACGTGCCCGGCGTAGATTCCGTGGGCTACGAAAGCGGCGCTGCGCCCCTGCCTTATGAGGAGTTCTGCCGCCTGGAGGGCGTGCCGGAGGCGTTCTCGGAATTCACGGTGAGCCTGCAGGCGGATGGCTGGGAGCTGGCCTCGTTCCGATGCGCCTACGGCGATGCCATCGACGGGAGCCTGATTCCCCAGGTGCCCGAAAAGGAGGGATATTACGGCACATGGCCTGATTTTGACTGGGATTTCGTCACCGGGAACCAGGTGCTGGAGGCACGGTACGAGAGATGGGTCACTTCCCTGGCCAGCGAGGAAAAGGATGCGGAGGGCAGGCCGCTGGTGCTGGTGCAGGGAGAGTTCCTGCCGGAGAGCAGGCTGAAGCTGGAGCAGGGGCCGGAGGGCGGCACGAGGCTCTCCGTGTGGCTGGACGGCCGGGAGCCTGACAGCGTCTACGAATCCGGGCTTCTGGTGCGGGCGCTCTGTGAGGATGCGGAGCATACTACAGTGGAGCTTTGGACAGGGAACGGCTACCAGGCGGTTGAGAGCAGCACGGTGGGAAGCTACCTGGAATTCCCCATGGAGGGAGGACCCGCCCTGGAAGGAGAATCCTCCTCGAATGCCGAGAGGGCTTTCCGTCTGACTGCTGCGGAGAAGGACAACGGAAAGCTTGTGGCAATCGCCTGCGCCGGAGGATGCGCGGCAGCCGCAGCGCTGTTGATCCTGCTGATTGGAAAAGCCAGGAAGCGCCGCGGGAAGCCTGGGAGAAAGGGGATGGAACAGCAGGAGAAATCCATGAGGAAGCGGAAAAAGCGCCGGCAAAAGCCTGCGGGAAAGAGGAGGCGGCAGACAGGCGAAGAAGCGGTTGAAGAGGAGGGCGATGACAAGGACAATATATGAAAATCCTCAAAAGAGCAGTTTCCATTTTCCGGAATTTCCTGTATAATGAATCTTAGACAATAGAATCCTGCATTTGGATTCTATTATAGATCTTAGACAATAGAATCCTCTCTTGGATTCTATTGTAGACCCGAGACAATAGAATCCTATTGAACTTAACTGGAGGACCATCTTCGTGAGGAAAAAGAACACCCTGCTCCAACTGTTCCTGAACATGCTCTATATCAGCGCCTTCACCTTCGGAGGCGGCTTCGTCATCATCACCCTGATGAAGCGGAAATTCTGCGACGAGCTGGGGTGGCTCGAGGAGAAGGAGATGCTGGACATCACGGCGCTGGCCCAGTCCTCGCCGGGGGCCATCGCGGTGAACGCTGCCATCCTGGTGGGCTGGAAGCTGGCCGGGGCAGCGGGCATGGCCGTGGCCGTGACGGGAACCATTATCCCGCCCATCGCCATCCTGTCGGCCATCTCCTATATCTACGAGGCCTTTGCCTCCAACGTATACGTGGGCTACGTGCTGAAAGGGATGCAGGCCGGAGTGGTGGCCGTGCTCTTCGATGTGGTGTACACCATGGGGGCCGGGGTGGTGAAGGCCAAGTCCTGGCTGAACTATGGCCTGATGGCAGCGGCATTCCTGGCCACGGCAGTGTGGAAGATAAATGTGGTATACATCATCCTGGCAGCGGTGGCCGTGGGCATCCTGTCCCGGGGATATGCGAAGTGGAGGGAAGGAAAGCCCTGAGCCGGTGCAGGGCAAGGGGCGCGGAACGGAAGCCGTGCCCCTTGGCACGCCGTGAGGCGGCTGCCGGGGTGAAAAGCGTTCTGCATCGGTCCTGCCGTATGTGCCGCTGCAGACGGCAGGACGGGAAGTCTGGAAAGGAGAGTCATGGGGATTTATTTAGAGCTGTTCTGGAGCTTCATCCAGGTAGGGATGTTCAGCATCGGCGGAGGCTACGCGGCCCTGCCTCTGATACAGAGCCAGGTGGTGGAGCGCCACGGCTGGCTCACCGCCGGCGAGTTCAATGACCTGATCACCATAGCCGAGATGACGCCGGGGCCCATGGCCGTGAATTCCGCCACTTTCGTTGGGATACGGATCGCCGGGATTCCGGGGGCGCTGGTGGCCACCTTCGGGTGCATCCTGCCCTCCCTGATTCTTGTGTCGATTCTGGCAAAGCTGTACTTCAAATACCAGAACCTGGATGCCATCCAGAATATCTTAGGCCGCCTTCGGCCTGTGATTATCGCGCTGATTGCAGCCGCGGCCCTGTCCATTTTGAAGACGGTAGTGGCATCGGAGGGCGGTCTGTCCGTGAACGGCATCAATCTGTCCGGAATCCTTCTGGCCGCTGGGGCGTTCTTTGTGCTGCGTAGGACGAAGAAGAGCCCGATCCTGATCATGGTGGCCTGCGGCGGCGTGAACCTGCTCCTCAATCTCCTGATATAGATGGAAATCCAGTGCAGATGCCTCATTGCTTTGCGGAGATAGCTGGACAATGACCAGAGATGTGTCAGCGCTGGGATTCGTGCTGTGGCAGGAAATTTAGAAATCTGAGAAAATAAGGGAAAGCGCTTGCCGGGGGTAGGCGTTTTTCTGTCTGTTTTGTCAAAAAGATTTTGCCGAAAAACAAAAATGATTTGCAAAGTGCCTCATCCTGTGTTATGCTAAATACAGAGCAGATTTTCTTTCGGTAAAAGTTCTGAATGCAGTTTCGGCTATTCTTGTAAATCGGAAAATTCCTGCTTGTATATCCGGAAAAATAGTGGGAGTTTCCCAGGAACCTCCCCAAAAATCGAAGAGGGAGGTATGGCATAGGTGGCGGAGAAAGACATACTGGAGAAAATCCTGATGTCCCATGCGGATGTGTTCGCGGACTGTGTGAACGCGCTTGACTACGGCGGGAGGAACAGGGTTAAGGCCGGGGACTTGTGCCCCGCGCCCACGGAAAGCTTCTACCGTGGCAGAAGGGGGATGCGTAATCAGTTCTGCGATGTGAGTTTCTATCTTATGGAAGGAGGCAGAATAGCCCTGCAATATATCATCGGGAACGAGACCAGGCTGCGAAAAAGACAGATTCTGCGCAAGGCATCCTATCAGGGCGGCATCTACAGACTGCAGATGGAAGGGCAGGGAGAGGTATATCCTGTGATAGGGACGGTGCTGGACTGGACGGGGAAGAGGAGCCGGATACCCTTAAGCCTGCACAGGCTGCTGGCTCAGGGAGGTGCGTCCCGGGAGGATCTGGAGCTGGTGGATGAGATGAAGCTGGCAGTCTGGCATATGCGGAACCTTTCCCGGGAGGTAAGGAATAGATTTGTCAGTGACATGGGCTTTGTGGTGGACTATCTGAATGAGGGTAATTTTGAAGGCCGTAGAGGGCAGCGAATCCGCCATGGGAAAGCGCTGTGCGAGATGATGGAGGCCCTTACCGGGGACACGAGGTTCACGGATTTGGTGGAGGAGCTGCAGGACAGACAGGAGAAAGGGGAGGAGATTGTCATGTGTGAGTATATTGATATGCTGGAGGCACGGGGAGCGATAAAGGGTGAGAACAGGCTGGCTGCACTGCTGACAAAGCTGTACGCCCTGGGGCGGGACGAGGACGCAAGGCTGGCCCTGGATGACAGACAGGTGAGGCTACGGCTGTATGAGGAACTGTGCATCGGGTGAGGAGGGGACATCGCGCCGGGATGCATGCTGCGGCAGGAAAGGAATCGCTGAGAGAATGCGGAAGGAGAGCTTAGGCCATCCGGTTATTCGGATGGCCGTTGATTGCGCAGGCAGGTTCCGCTAAGCCGTCTCCACAGCCCCCTGCCCCTCGAACTGGGAGTTGTACAGCTCCGCGTAGAAGCCGCCCTTTCCCATCAGCTCGTCATGGCTGCCCTGTTCCACGATGTCTCCGTCCCGCATGACAAGGATCACGTCCGCGTCCCGGATGGTGGAGAGCCTGTGGGCGATGACGAAGCTGGTGCGGCCCTTCATCAGGTTGTTCATGGCCTTCTGGATCCGGATCTCCGTCCTGGTGTCCACGGAGCTGGTGGCCTCGTCCAGGATTAATATGGGATTGTCCGCCAGGATGGCCCGGGCGATGGTGAGCAGCTGCTTCTGGCCCTGGGACACATTGGAGGCGTCCTCCCCCAGCTCCATCTGATAGCCGCCGGGAAGGGTCTGGATGAAGCGGTGGACATGGGCAGCTTTGGCCGCGGCGATGACTTCCTCGTCCGTGGCATCCAGCCTGCCGTAGCGGATGTTCTCCATGATGGTCCCGTGGAAGAGCCAGGTGTCCTGCAGCACCATGCCGAAGTTCTCCCGCAGTTCGCTGCGGTTGAAATTCCGCACATCATGGCCGTCCACCTGTATGGAGCCGCTGTCCACGTCATAGAAGCGCATGAGGAGCTTCACCATGGTGGTCTTGCCGGCGCCGGTGGGGCCTACGATGGCCACTGTCTGTCCCGGCTTCACTTCACAGCTAAAGTCGTGGATGATCGTCTTGTCCGGCCGGTAGCCGAAGCGCACATGGTGGAAGGATACCGCGCCTTGCATCCGCCCCGGGGCAGGCGCATCCTTCAGGGAATCCGGCACTTCCGCGTCCTCCTCCGGCTCCTCCAGGAACTCGAATACCCGTTCCGCCGCCGCGGCCGTGGACTGGAACATGTTGGAGACCTGGGCCACCTGTGTGATAGGCTGTGTGAAATTTTTCACATATTGTATGAAGGCCTGGATTTCGCCTACATCGATGATGCCCCGGATGGCCAGCATGCTGCCGCTGACGGCCACGGCCACGTACCCCAGATTGCCTACAAAGGTCATGATGGGCTGCATCATGCCGGAGATGAACTGGGACTTCCAGGCGCTGCGGTAGAGGATTTCATTGGTCTCGCCGAATTCCGCCAGGGCGGCCTCCTCCCTGTTGAAGGCTTTGATGATGTTCTGGCCGCTGTAGACTTCCTCAATCTGGCCGTTTATCTTGCCCAGGTAGGTCTGCTGGTCGATGAAATATTTCTGGGAATGTTTCACCACCACGCCGATGAGCCCGCCCGACACCGGCAGGATTACCAGGGCAATCAGCGTCATCAGGGGGCTGATGGACAGCATCATGATCAGGATGCCCACAATGGTGGCCACCGAGGTGATCAGGGTGGTGATGCTCTGCCCCAGGCTTTGGCCCAAAGTGTCCACATCATTGGTGATCCGGGACAGCACCTCGCCCACGGTGCGGGACTCGAAATAAGCCATGGGCATGCGGTTGATTTTCTCCGAAATCTCCCGACGGAACCGGAAGCAGAGCTTCTGGGAGACCTCGGTCATCAAAAGCCCCTGTACGAAGGACAGCAGGGCGCTCAGGGCATAGAGCCCCAGAAGGAGCAGCAGGATCTGGCCGATGCGCTGGAAATTGATGCCGCCTGTGCCCGCGAACTTGGCCATCATGCCCTCAAACAGCTCCGTGGTGGCTTTTGCCAGCACCTTAGGGCCGATGATGTTGAAGACTGTGCTGCCTGCCGCGAAGATCATGACGGCGATTAGTGCAATTTTGTACCTGCCCATGTAGGACAGGAGCTTCCGGAAAGTCCCCTTGAAATCCTTTGCCTTTTCCCCCGGCATCATGCCGCCGTGAGGGCCATGGGGCCCGTGGGGCCGTCTGCCTGGCCTGGCGTTCTTGGCCGCATTGCCGCCAGTGCCAGGGTTTTCAGCCTGGGCCGCATTGCCGCCAGTGCTGGAATTTTCAGCCCGGACAGCATTGCTCTGCGGCGCGCTTTTTCCGCTCCGGGCCGCGCTGTCGGCCGCGGCGCCTGTGTTCGTCCTCTTTTCATCGCTCATACTGCAGCACCTCCCTTCAGTTCCGCCTCGGACAACTGTGACCTGGCGATTTCCCGATACGCCTCGCACTCCCGCAAAAGCTCCCTGTGGGTGCCCATGCCGGCTATTTTCCCATCGTCCAGCACGATGATTCGGTCCGCGTTCAGGATCGTGCTGATGCGCTGGGCCACGATGATTACAGTGGCGTCCCCTGTCTTCTCCCGCAGGGCCCTGCGCAGGGTCACGTCCGTCTTGTAGTCCAGGGCCGAGAAGCTGTCGTCGAACAGATATATTTTGGGCGACTTTGCGATAGCCCGGGCGATGGAGAGCCGCTGCTTCTGTCCGCCGGACACATTGGTTCCGCCCTGGGATATCCCGCTGTGGTACTTCTCCGTCTTGCTCTCTATGAATTCCGTGGCCTGGGCTATCCTGGCCGCCTCCTCCATGCTGCTGTCTGTGATGTCCGAAGCGCCGTCCTGCCATGTGCCGCCGAACTTCAGGTTGGAGGCGATGTCCCCGGAGAACAGCACTGCCTTCTGGGGCACATAACCCAGGAGGCTCCGGAGCTTGTGCTGGGACAAATCCCGGATGTCCACGCCGTCTATGGTGATGCGGCCCGCCGTCACATCGTAGAACCGGGGAATCAGGTTCAGCAGCGTGGACTTGCCGCAGCCGGTGCTGCCGATGACGGCGGTGGTCTCCCCGGGCCCGGCCGTGAAGGTGAGGTTCTCCAGGGCGTCCTCGTCAGCCCCCGGATAGCGGAAGGACACGTCCTCGAAGCTGACCACGCCCTTTGCCGACCGGAGCTTTTCGTCCTGCACCTGCTCCCTGTCCGTGACGCTGGGGCGGGTGCCTATGACCTCCTCGATTCTCCCTGCGGCCACCCCGGCCCTGGGCAGCATCACGGAAATCATGGTGAGCATAAGGAAGGACATGACAATCTGCATGGTATA
>NZ_CAPDXS010000106.1:0-19719 GCF_948601915.1 uncultured Acetatifactor sp.
CCCTTTTCATACCACTCGTTCAGCTTTGTGAGGGGCTCCTTCAGGCTCTCGTCGATGCCCATGTACTTCAGCTCGCCGCCTTCGTCTACCCATCCGCCTGTCCATGTCTCATAGGCATGGAAGAAAGGCGTGAAGTCGCCCAGCTGAGTGCCGTAGAAGCCCACAGTCGCAGGAAGCACCGGGCCTCCTACCTGACCGTCATTATCGTAATCCGTCTCCATCAGCTTGTCGCACAGCTCCTCGAACTCGTCGATGGTTTTGGGAAGCTGATCCGGAGAGGTAATCCCCACGCTGGCAAGCTGAGTCATATTGTAATATATCTGAGAGGTGGCCTGCGCCGGATCCGTGCCCATCGGAAGCCCGTACAGCTTTCCATCCCTCTTCGCCACGTCAATGACATCATCGGAGTAGTTGAAAATCGCATCCAGCGCATCGCAGCGATATTCCTCATAAGCCTCCGTCAGATCCGCCAGGCCTCCCTGGTCTACCAAATCCGAGAAGTCATTGGAACCGACCATGAACACATCCGGAAGGTTCCCTGCTGCCAGCTCTGCGCCGAACTTCTCATTATACTGGTCATTGTTGGCAATCCAGTCATAAATCAGATTGATGTTCATCTCTTCCTTCAACAGCTTCACTGCCGTGGAAGTCTCCGGCGTACAATCCTCCGGCGTCAAAGGATCCTCAGATTCACGATAAGCCAATACGATATGGATGTCCACGGGCTCATCATACGGCTCCAGCAGCTTTTCTTCTGCCGTCTTCTCGCCCTCGGCCGATCCGGAATCCTCCCCCGCGTCCTCCGCGTCGGAGCCCGCATCCGAAGGTTCCGCATCCGAAGACACCTGCTGTTCGCCTTCACTGGCTTTGCTGCTGCCACTGCTGCTGTTGCCGCCGTCATTGCCCCCGCAGCCTGCGAGAGATCCGACAACCAATGCTGCCGACAGAATTCCTGCGAATAACTTCTTTCTCACTAATACCATCCTCCTTTACATTTATGCACTATCACAGCATACCATCTTACAGTAATTGCTGCTTTCATTATTATAACCGATAAAATAGCGCTGTTTAAGATTTTACTGTGCATAATTTAGGGGACAAAAGTATCTGCGGCTTTTCGGCGCAAATACTTTTGTCCCCTTTTCAGATACGATTAGATTTATTTTCCCGGAACGCTCTTGGGCTCAGGCCCGTATCGCGCTTGAAGACCTTTCGGAAGTAATGTTCGTCCCCGAATCCCACCTGTTCCACTATCCAGGAAACAGGCTGTCTTGTCTCTACCAGATACTTCTTGGCCGCCTCTATGCGGATGTCATTCAGGTAGGATATGAATGTCTTTCCCGTTATCTGTTTGAAATTCTTGGAAAAGTGGCTTTTGCTCATTCCGGTGAACTGCAAAAGCTCCCTCAGCGAAATCTCTTTATCCATATGCTCTCGGATATAGTTCATTGCCCGGTGGATTTCCTGCACATTGCGGACCCTCTCCTCCGTACCGCCGCTCCCCACCCGTTCCAGCACCATATCCCTGAGGCCTTCACACCACTCCTTCCACTGATACCACCATTTGAATCCCTCCACCTCCTGGAAGAACTGCGTGATGTCCTTTCCTGAGAATTCCGCCCAATATAGGTTGAGGCGGTAAAACAGAATCGTCCGCTCCTCATTGGAAGAAACGCTGCTGCAGATTTGCCTCATGCCCTCCCGAAATTCTGCATCATCTGTCATGAACTCTATATTCATCCAGAAATCAGACTGCGCGCCCTCCTTTCCGAGCCCCTGCTCCTTCTTCAATTCCGGATACACATATACATACAGAAACCGCCCCGGCATATAGTCCCGGAAGAGCCGGGCGGCGATGGCTGTATTGAGGCATTCCGCCAATTCCTGATAGCGAAGCCCCCTCACCTGGGAAAGCTGCACCACCACAGCCTCCTCCTGACCGGATTCCTTCGCCACCCCCTCCCAGTCCGGTATCTCCTTTCCTTCTATACGGAGAAGAAAATGTCCTTCGTCCAGCTCTTCACAGGACATGCCATGCCGCAGCAGAAAGTCCTTCGCCGCCTTTGCCCCCCCAGGCTCCCCCACTTTCCAGACAAACGCCGTGTCCGACTCCAATCGCCTGTCAGCCAGGGCCGTCTTGTGCACGGCTTCCAGATAGCACTTCCGCACCCTCTCCATCAGAATATCCGGATTGTCCTCCTCTATCTGTGCCTTGGTGATATAGTCCAGCACCCCCACCCTGAGGGCCTGCTGGATCAGCTCGAACTCCTGATGCATCGTGAGGACGATGATCTGGATATCAGGGGCGGTCTCTTTTGCCTTTTTGAGGTATTCGATTCCTGACAAGCCCGGCATCTCCATGTCCGAAAACAGCAGATCCACGCTTTCCCGCCTCAGGAATCCAATGGCCTCCTCCCCGCTGCCCGCGTCGCCCACAACCTCCATTCCGTACTTTGCCCAGTCAATCAGGCCAATGATTCCCCGGCGAACCAGCTTTTCATCCTCCACTATGTACACCCTTATCATGCCGTCTTTCCCCATCCTCTTCATCCCCCCTGCTCTCCAAAGCCTTCCCCATTTCGAAAGGAATCCGAATCTCTACCACGTTGATTCCGCCTGCCATGTGCATTGCTTTGATCTCAAAGTTATCGCCGAACCTGTTCTCCAGCATGCGCACCACAAAGGGAAGCCCTATTCCGGCGATGGAAACATCCTTCCCCAGTCTCTTTGCCGCCTCGATCCGCTCCGGTTCCAGAGGCTTTCCTGTATTTTTCACCAGGATGGCAATCTTTCCGTTTATCAGGAGCTCCACCTCTATCCACACCTGCACCTTGTCGCTTCCGCTGTGCAGGATGGCGTTTTCCACCAAAGGCTGCAGGCAGAAACGCGGCATGTCGGCCGCCAGGAGCTGCGGATACTTACCGGCTTCGATATGGAAGTCCAAATCGTATTTCATCTCCTGCAGGACGATATAATTGTTCACCGCCTCCAGCTCGCTTCCCAGCGTGGTCTCGGGAATCTTGGACATATTATATAGAAGGAGCTTATTCAGGGAGGTGATGAAGCACACCATTTCTCGCTCCTGCTTCTCTGCGGCAAACCACTTCAGGGTATCCAGCGTATTATGGAGGAAATGCGGCGTCATTTTTCCGGACACGGCCTTGAACTCCAGTTCATTGTACCGTTTTTCCTCCTGCTGTATCCGCGTCAGCAGCAGAGCGATATCATTTTTCATTTTTTCAATCAATGCAAACTGGTCGTCGAATTCCCGGATATCCATCCTGAAAATCCCGGCCTCTACATCATCGCTCTCGGCAATCAGCTGCAGATACTCCTCAAACTGCACAAAAGGGCGATAGACGCCGCGCCATTGCTGGACGGAAATGATGATGCAGATTCCCACTACCATGAGGGTTATCAGGCTGAAATTCAGCGTCAGTGTCCGGATATGGCTGTAATATTCCCCCATAGGCACCCACAATTGCAGTTTCCAGCCGCCCTCCTTCGGCAGCTCGTACATTTTATACTTTTTCTTCAGGTTCCACAGGCCGGTGGCAGAGGCTTCCGGTATTTTATATAGAGGAAAAACCTCCTCATCGGTGCTGTACTGAGTCTCGCCGCCCTGTGCTTCGATTCGGAATATGGCATTTACTTCTTCCACCCGGGAGGGAATGATTGTCTCCAGGTAGCGGAATCCGGATTCCAGATAAATGTAGACGTCTCCATGGGCAATCCCCTCCTTATAGATGCGGGTCAGGGACAGGCAGGGGTACTTGGCCACCTTGGAATCCGACATATGCGGGCCGTAATAGGTCACCTGCTGCTTATGGCATAGAATATGCTCATCCAGAGGCAGGCTTCCATAGGCCAGGGAAGTCTGGTTGATCTTCCTCGGCGCGCCTTCTCCGCTGGGAACGAAAATATAGGTAATATTTCCGATAGAGGGGTTTGCCACCTCGTAATGCCCAATCTGTTCCTGGAGATAGATGAGCAGGTTCCCCTTTGTCACGCTGTCCTCCTCCTCGAAATAGGAATACAGCCCCTGTCCCACAGTCCCGTCCGCCATCAGCAGCCAGGACATGACGTTCATGCTGGTCATCAGGACATCCATGCTCTCGGATATTTTATTAAGTTCACGGGTCATCTTGGCGTCTATGTCCCGACGGCTCATCCCGTATATGCCAAGCAGGAACAACAGCTCAATGGCCACCAGCGGCATCACTATGCCGAACAGGCACACCCGGATCATCTGCCCGGCAAAAGATTTTGTTGTTTTCTTCATATGCCCGTTTCTAGCAGGTTCCCTTCAGAGAGAACATACGCGTATCCCCCAAACGCATGTCTACCACAATCTCCGTCACATTATGTCCGTAATACCGTTTCTCGTAGACTTCATAAGGGCTGACAGGCCTCGGAAACCGGATGGTATGCTCTCCTTTGAATGAAGCGTGGATGGTGACAAAGTTAGCATTCGCATAGATGACGTCATCCTGGGTGTTGTATAGATGGCATCCGGCATATTCTGCCAGCGATGCAATCAGTTCCGAACGCAATATCTGGGGCGCACAGTATACGCTTGTCCAGCCGTCCATCTCCTTGAGCGCGTAGGCGGGGAGCCCCATCTCGCAGTAAGTCCCCAGGACCTGCACAGACTCGTCATCTATGTAGAACCCCGGATTCATATAAGCCGGGGCCAGCACGTTCTCCAGCCATACATTGCTGTGCACATCCCGGTCGATATAACCGTAGCGCCTGTCCTGCACCCCGTAGCGCACCGCGGGATGGGACAGGTCCGTCAGCCGGAAGCGCGGCGAGCAGGTATGGTCGATCCGCCCCACCCGCATTCCGATCAAGTCCTCCATATTGGCATTGTCCATGACCCTTTCCCTATCCGGGTTCAGGAATCCCGGCGCATACAGCCACAGTACCACGGCATGGTCCCTTTTCGCCCTGTCCAGAATCGTCTTTCTCTCCTCGTCGCTGAGCCGGAACAGGTTCATCATGATATACAGCTTATACCCCGGCATGTCCTCTCTGCCTAAATCATTGTGGAAATAGTAATCCACCGGTGCGCCGATCCTGTGCAGGTCCGAAGTGCGGTAATAATCCAGCATCAGGGTATTGGTGTATGCGGAGACCGTGTGGCAGCTCTCCTGGTCATATATGAGCGCGATTTCGTTATTCTTCTGCCTGTCCAGGCTGTAGGCAAATTCGGCGATTTCCTTCTGGCGGGCAAACAGGCGGTAAATCTCATCATGCTGGTAGCGGCCTCCCTTCTCATGCTGGTCGAACCACCATGCATAGATATCCTCGCAGAGAATCCTGGCAAAATCCCTCTTCAGCGTCACGATGCTGTCCCGCACATCGTACAGCCCCATGGCGTCACGGTAGAAGCTGTCCTCCAGATGGGTCCTGCTGTCCTCCTCCGCCACGAACATCTGCCCCCGCAGGCGGAAGGAATCCTGCATCTCCCGCTGGGCCACGCATCCTCCCGGCTCCCTGTTATTGTACACGCCAGGCGCTGCCAGAAAGTCCACCTTCCCACTGTCCAGAATGGTCATCGTGGAGGTGGTGGTAGTGCTGTTGTAAAAGTCCGTACAGCCGTAAGAGCCGTAGAAAGCGCCTACTACCTTCCCCTTATAGCGGGCCTTCAGGAGCCCGGCAAAGTAGACGATGGCCTCTGCAGTGGCCTCATGGAGCGCATCGTAGAAATCTGCCACATGACAGTAGTCATCCAGATTCAGGAACACGCCCAGGTTTGCAGCCTTTTTGGCATTCATGTCGATGCTCTTGCCTATGATGCGGTCCGCGCTCTCATAATATTTCATCGCATCCAGGATGCCCTGTTCCACATGGATATGGTACTGTTCCTCCACATTGGGAATCAGCGGATCCTCGAAGGAGGCGTCCGCCCTCTTCCAGGCCTTGCGGAGCTTTTCCTCTGTTCCGTAGCGTCTGCGCAGGAAATCCTCATATGCCTTGCGGAACGCCGGGGAAAAATCGCCGTATTTGTTCTTTCTTCTGTCGCAGATAGCATTGACCGGATACCACTCCGAGGTGCCGCCTGCCGCCAGGAAATATCCGATGACCCTCTCCCCAAAGGGCAGTCTGTCCACCTCGTCGCAAAACTCCTGCAGCGCCCTTGCAGCATCCGCCTTCCACTTGTCCGAGGAAAAGGAGTACATGCCCGGAATCTCGTCCGAATGCACCTCCGAAGTCAGGATAGCGGGCTCATGGCTTCCGTCCTGATATGTAATCAGCTCGTCCAGGTTCTGTTCCATCCAGTCCACAGGCGGATGCAGGCCGATGCGCACGATGATATAAGCATCCGGAACCTGTGAAAGCAGTGTCCGGGCATTCTTTACGAAAGCCTCCATCCCGCTGGGCTCGTGCTGCGCGATGCCGTCTTCATCGACATAATCCCTTCCCGGACGGAGCCAATCCGTATTCGTCATCAGGAAGAAGACCCTCATCCCCGCCTCCCCCAGACTCCTGATATAATCCGGCTTGTCCAGGCGAGCCGTCATGGCCATGGGCGGAAATGCCTTTCCGTCAATCACCAGCGCAGGACTGCCATTCACATTTTTCACTTCTGCATAGCCCATATCATACCCCCTGCCATTCAGCATCTATTTTAATTCATCTTATCATAAAAGAATGCCAATAGCAATAAATACTTGGACTGGCTATCCAATGGGATTTTTGTTGGCAAACAGCCCGCTATATGTTAGAATGAAATCAAAAAGGGAGGACAATATTATGGGAATGGCGGAACTGGAACGCAGGAAAGACGAAAAAATCGACGGCGTGATTTATGATATGTCCCCTTCGCCAAGCTATCGGCACGGCATCGTGAACGGGAATCTTTACCTCATTATAAAGCAGGGCCTAAAGGACAGCATCTGCCTGGTCTCCATGGAAAACCTGGACTTCAAATACCATCCGGACAAGAACGACGACTATCTGTGCCCGGACATCATGATTGTCTGCGACAGGAAGCACCTAAAGGGCGGTTCCTACAGCGGGACCCCCAAGTTCGTCGCGGAGACCCTAAGCCCATCCTCCTCCAAGCGGGACCGGGCGGAGAAAAAGGATATCTATGAAGCGGCGGGCGTGGAAGAATACTGGATTCTCTCTCCGGAGGGACATCTGGAAATCTATTATCTCCGGGAGGGCCGCTACGTCCTGGAGGAGAGCTATATCCTGCAGGACGATAAGGAGGAAGAGCACTACAACGCCGAGACCGAAATCAGTCTGCGGGCCTTCCCCCACATCACCATGACCCTGCAGGAAATCTTTGAAGGTCTGGCATAGAAATGCCCGAAGCATTCTGCCGGACCAGCCAGAATCAGCGGGAATCAAATCCCTCGCGGCATTTGACCCTCGCGGCATTCGCCAACCGGCCGTGCAAGCGCGGCCGCCTGGCTCATTGCCCGCAGGAATAAAGGAGTCTATCATGAACGAAAAAGTATTGAAAACCTTGGAATACAACAAAATCATCGAGCTGCTGGCGAACAAGGCCAACTCCGCGCCGGGCAAGAAGCTCTGCCGGGAGCTTGTCCCGTCCACGGACCTGGGCGAGATCCGCAGGAACCAGCGACAGACCGCCGATGCCCTGCGCCGCCTGTTCCGCTTCGGCAGCACGTCCTTCGGCAACAACAAGGATCTGGGCTATTCAATCCGCTCCCTGGAGGTGGGCAGCACCCTTTCCATCTTAGAGCTCCTGAACATCGCCTCCATGCTGGACAATGTGGCCCGCATCAAGGCCTATGGCAGGCAGGACAGGAATGACGGCAGGGCAGGGGGCAGGGCCTCCGGCAACGACAGAGATTCCGACAGGGACAGGCGCGGCGGCAGCCCGGAACCGGAGGACGAGGCCCGGGACACCCTGGACGAATACTTCGAGCTGCTGACCCCCCTGACGGGCCTGGCCAATGAGATCCACCGCTGCATCCTCTCCGAGGAGGAGATCGCGGACGACGCCAGCCCGAAGCTGAAGAACATCCGCCGCTCCATGCTGCAGACTGGCGACAAGATACACGGCCAGCTCACCTCCATGCTCAGCGGCTCCTACCGCACCTATCTCCAGGACGCTGTGATCACCATGCGGAACAACCGCTACTGCATCCCCATCAAGGCGGAGTACAAGGGCCAGGTCAACGGCATGGTCCACGACCAGTCCGCCACAGGCTCCACCTATTTCGTAGAGCCCGCCGCGGTGGTGGAGCTGAACAACAAGCTCAGGGAGCTGGAGCTGGAGGAAAAGGAGGAAATCGGACGGATCCTGGCGGATCTGAGCGCCCAGGCCGGGGCCCATACCGAGGAGCTGGCGGACGACCTGAAGATCATGACCCTGCTGGACTTCATCTTCGCCAAGGCGGAGCTGGCCATGGAGATGAACGCCACGGAGCCTGTCTTCAACGACGACCGTTCCATCAATATCCGCAAGGGCCGCCATCCCCTGCTGGACAAGAAGAAAGTGGTGCCCATCGACATCCATTTAGGCCGGGACTTCGACCTGCTGGTCATCACAGGCCCCAACACCGGCGGCAAGACCGTCTCCTTAAAGACCGTGGGCCTCTTCACCCTCATGGGCCAGGCAGGGCTCCACATCCCTGCGTTAAACCGTTCGGAACTGTCCATTTTTACGGAAGTCTATGCGGACATCGGGGACGAACAGAGCATCGAGCAGAGCCTGTCCACCTTCTCCTCCCATATGAAGAGCATCGTCCACATCCTGAACCATGCGGACGCGGATTCCCTCTGCCTCTTCGATGAGCTGGGGGCGGGGACAGACCCCACCGAGGGCGCGGCCCTGGCCATCGCAGTGCTGAACTACCTCCACGACAGGGGCATCCGCACCATGGCCACCACCCACTACAGCGAGCTGAAGATCTACGCCCTCTCCACCTCCTTTGTGGAAAACGCCTGCTGCGAGTTCAACGTGGAGACCCTGCAGCCCACCTACCGGCTGCTGATCGGCATCCCCGGGAAGAGCAACGCCTTCGCCATCTCCGCCAAGCTGGGGCTGTCGGAGGAGATCATAAACGCCGCCAGGGAACAGATCGGCAAGGAGGACAAGACCTTCGAGGACGTGATCGCCGACCTGGAGCAGAGCCGGATCACCATCGAGAAGGAACAGCTGGAAATCGCCCGGCACAAGGAGAGCATCCGCCTCCTCCAGGAGCAGCTCCAGCAGAAGAACGACAAAATCGACCAGGCCAAGGACCGGATCCTCCGGGAGGCCAACGAGAAGGCCAGGGAGATCCTCCAGGAGGCCAAGGAGGTGGCCGACGAGACCATACGGGACTTCCACAAGGCAGGCGCCGGCGCGGACATCCGGGAGTTGGAGAAGAAGCGCCAGAAGGTGCGGGACAAGATAAGCGAGAAGAACGACCATCTCTCCGTCGGCGGCAGCCTCTCATTGAACGGCGGCCTGAAAGCCCCGGAGAAGAAGGCCATCGACCCGAAGAAGCTGAAAAAAGGAGACGCCGTGAAGATAGTCTCCATGGGCCTGACGGGCACTGTCAGCACCCTGCCGGACGCCAAGGGGGCGCTGTTCGTCCAGTGCGGCATCATCCGCACCCATACCAATGTAAAAGACCTGATCTACGTACAGGAGGAGACCGTCACCACCCCCAAGCTCCAGCGCAGCGGCGGCGGTGACCGCTCCGGCAAGATGAAGATGTCCAAGACCATGTCCATCTCCACGGAGATCAACCTCCTGGGCAAGACCGTGGACGAGGCCCTGGCGCTTCTGGACAAATACCTGGACGACGCCTACCTGGCCCATCTGCCAAGCGTCCGGGTGGTGCACGGAAAAGGGACAGGCGCCCTGCGCAATGCCGTACACGGGCATCTCAAGCGCCTGAAATACGTGAAGGAATACCGGCTGGGCGAGTACGGCGAGGGGGACTCCGGCGTCACCATCGTCACCTTCAAGTAAGCGCCCCGCAGCCCCCATTCCCTCCGAGGCACCAGCCCGGCGCAGCCGCCTTCCTGCGGCCCGCCCGGCTCCCGAAAGGGCATGGCAGCGCCCGGAGCAGGTTACCGGGGCGCCGTCAGCCCGCCTACAGAATAAATCCGGAACCAGTAATATAAAATTAGGAGCAGGAAACATGGTAAATAAACAGAAAATCCTGATAGTAGACGACGACAACAACATCGCCGAACTGATAGCCCTCTACCTCACCAAGGAATGCTACGAGACCCTGATCGTCAATGACGGAGAATCCGTGATGCCCGCCATGGAGAGCTTCTCCCCCAATCTGATCCTGCTGGACATCATGCTCCCCGGCATGGACGGCTACCAGGTCTGCCGGGAAGTGCGGAACAAGTACACCGTGCCCATCATCATGCTCTCCGCCAAGGGCGAGATCTTCGACAAGGTCCTGGGGCTGGAGCTGGGCGCGGACGATTATATCGAAAAGCCCTTCGACACCAAGGAGCTGGTGGCCAGGGCCAAGGCCGTGCTGCGCCGCTACAAGCCCGCCGCCCCCGCGCCCTCCCCCGCTGCCAGCGCCGACAAATGCGTGCAGTACGCGGACCTGTCCGTGAACCTGACCAACTATTCCGTGCTCTACATGGGGCGCACCGTGGACATGCCGCCCAAGGAGCTAGAGCTTTTGTATTTCCTGGCCTCCTCCCCCAATCATGTCTTCACCAGGGAGCAGCTCCTGGACCAGATCTGGGGATACGAGTACGTGGGGGACACCCGCACCGTGGACGTGCACATCAAGCGCCTCCGGGAGAAGATCAAGGACCACGCCAACTGGAAGATAACCACTATCTGGGGCGTGGGCTATAAATTCGAGGTGCGCAATACATGAAGAAGACCCTCTACCTGAAGTTCATACTGGCCTACTTCATCTTCGGCGTGTTCAGCTTCATCATCGTCACCACCTTTGTGCCCAGTATGACCAGGGACCACCTGATCCGGGAGAAGGCGGAGGACCTCTACCTGGAGGCCACCCGCATCTCCGACACCTACGCCGCAGGGCTCTACGCCAGCGAGACGGACCTGGAGACGGTGAAGAACCAGCTTGACTCCCTGGCCCTCTACCTGGACTCCACCATCCGCATCATCAATCCCTCAGGCCGCCTGGTGCTGGACACGGGGGCCTCCCTGAATGTGGAAGACGAAATTGTCATCGATAATTTCGACCCCACGGCCACCGGCGGCTCCTACTACATGGTGAACGATTTCTTCGGCAACTTCGACTCGAAGATGCTCAGCGTCTTCTCCCCCATCACCTTCCAGTACATGGTGAAGGGCTATGTGGTCATCCACTGCGACATGCTGCGAATCGAGGATTCCTGCAACCGGATGCTGAACATCTCCTACATCACTTTGGTCATCCTGCTGCTCCTGTCCCTGATCATCCTGATCTTCTTCACGGAGATGGTGTACATTCCCCTGCGGAAGATCACCTACGCCACGGAGCAGTACGCCGCCGGGAACATGCACTATGAATTCCAGGTGGAGAGCGACGATGAAATCGGCTACCTGGCGGTGTGCCTGAACTACATGGCCAGCCAGATTGCCAGCGCGGAGGACGACCAGAAGAAATTCGTGGCCAATGTGTCCCACGACTTCCGCTCCCCCCTGACCTCCATCCGAGGCTACCTGGAGGCCATGATCGACGGCACCATCCCTCCGGAGATGCATGACAAGTACCTGAACATCGTCCTCACCGAGACGGAGCGCCTCACCAAGCTCACCAACAGCCTGCTGTCCCTGAACAACCTGAACACCAAGGGGATGCTCTTGAAGCGGGCGGATTTCGACATCAACGGCATCATCCGCAGCACCGCCGCGTCCTTTGAGGGGACCTGCCGGAAGAAGACCATCGCCATCGAGATGATTCTCACCGGGGACGAGATGTACGTGAACGCGGATATGGAAAAAATCCAGCAGGTGCTCTACAACCTGCTGGACAATGCGATCAAGTTCAGCCACCACGACTCCGTCATCAAGGTGGAGACTTCCGTGAAAAAGAATAAACTGTTCGTCTCCGTCAAGGACACCGGCATCGGCATCCCCAAGGAGGATCTGAAGCTGATCTGGGACAGATTCTACAAATCGGACTACTCCCGGGGCAAGGACAAGAAGGGCACCGGGCTGGGCCTGTCCATCGTGAAGGAGATCATAAACTGCCACGGGGAGCACATCAACGTGATCAGCACGGAGGGAGCGGGAAGCGAGTTCATCTTCTCATTGCTTCTGGCTGACAGCAATGACGACGAGGACTGAGCCTCCCTGTCAGAAGCGAATCCTCCTCCCCCGGGAAATCGGCCTGCCTCACAACCGAATGACCCTGTCGGCAAATGCCGCCTCTTCCTCACGGTGGGTGGTGTAAACAACCGTAGCCCTGCTACTCCTTATATAATCCATCAGCTTCCCGGCGTGTTCCCCGTCCAGGGCCGCTGTAGGCTCGTCAAGAAGGATGATTTTCGCATCGCTGTTGGAAAAGGCCCTGGCGGCATTCACTCTCTGCTGCTCTCCTCCTGAAAGCTCAGTTATGGAAGAAATCCCACGATCCGAAAAATCAGAGACCCCTGTGGCGTCCTTGATTTTCTCCAGGCTTATCTCACTGAAACTGCCCATTGAAATATTGTCGTCAATGGCAGTTTCGTAAAGCCGGGCGGCGGCGGGCATATATGCAAAAACATGGTTTTCCCTGAAATATTCCGAATCATTTGCCGGGGATCTGCCAAACACCGTTACGCTGCCGGATGTGGGCGCGTACATTCCCATCATGCAGCGGAGCAATGTAGATTTTCCGCTGCCGTTTTCCCCCATTATCGCTATATGCTCCCCTTCTTCTATGCTTAAATTGATATCCCGCAGGATTTTTCTGCCCTCCGCTTCAAAGCATAGCCCGTCAATCGCCAGAGCGCAGCCATTTTGATGATTTTGAGATTTCTTTTGTCTTTTCAGACCGAAAAGCGCCTTTCCATTGTCGATCGGAACGGTATTATATGGGATATATGCCGCCATCTGCTGCATGCTCTGGGTCTGGCTTCCCGACTCCGCAATAATGCTCTTAACGGAGGCCAGCTTTCCGCCTGATATCTCCACGCTGCCGGGCAGGCATCCTAAAACAGGATAAATGAATCCGCTTACCAGCTCACTGATTACACTATGCAGAGAACGATAAAGATTATCCTTGTTTAGTTGCTGGGCCTGAACGCGGAAAATATCCCTTCTGGTCTGGTCGAAACGGTTTTTCAGGACGCTTTGCAGACTGTTCATATTGATAAAATCCGCTTTATACATAAGCTCTTCGATATTTTTATTTTTTTCCGCTTCAAGGCCCTGGAGCCGGGACGCATATGTTTCGGATATGCCGTTGATTTTTTTGCCCGCAAGAATCGTGACGCCTATGTGAGCCAGGATAAAAAACGAAACCGTATAATGCACATTCACCGACAGCATCAACAGCACACCGATTACCACCACGCTGATTCCGAATCTGATAATCATGACCCACAGTGAGAGGGCGGAATCGGTAAACGCGGTAATATTCTGGAGCAGGTCTTCCTCCTTGTATTTTGCTTCCCTCTCCCCGTAGGGCAGGGCAAACAAATCCTTATACAGCTCCGCCGAGCCCCTGTAAATAAGGTTTGCGCACATGACATTTCCATATACATTTATCATGTAATCCAACACGAGAAGGAATAAGGACGCCATGGTCAATAGAAATATCATCAATGGCGTTACGCTCATGCCATTTTCTATTTTTCCCATGATAGACTGTATCATAAAGGGCGCGGCCAACGGCAGCGCAAAGGATATGAAAGAAAATGCCATCAGCAGAGCGGCAAATTTCAGCTTATGGTTTTTCAGTATGATGGCTGTGGATTTCAGCCTGTCCAGCATTTTCATTCCTTTTTTCCTCCCATATCGAAAATTTTTACAGAATCTTTGGAATCATAATCAAAATCCGTGTGCGAGGACATAATCAGCATCTGAGACTTTTCTTTGAGCTGCGCGAGGAGCTTTCCGAATATCTCCCTGCGCGAGTCAGGGTCTACCGCGGAGAAGCTTTCATCGGAAACAATCACATCATAATCCCCGTAAAAGGCCCTGGCAAGGCAAATTCTCTGCTGCTCTCCGGAGGACAGATTCAGCATGGAAACAGGAGTGTCCACGCCCCTCTGGAATTTGGGAACACGGTCTATTAATCCTGCCCGCTCCAATGCATGACTGAGCCTGCTTTCATCCGCCTCTTTGAACATAGTGATATTTTCTTTGATTGTGCCTGAGATAAGCTGGGGCTCCTGACTTAAATATAAAATCCTGTCCCAAAAGGCGTTTTCCTTCAAATGTTTCAGATTTTTACCGCCGCAGATAACATCTCCTCGGTAGCCTTTTAAAAGATATGCGAAAATTTTCAGCAGAGTGGATTTGCCACAGCCTGACGCTCCCTTTAAAATCAGGCATTCCCCTGATTTCAAGCTTATATTCAGGTCTTCAAAGAGATTTCCATGGAATGCCCCGCTTCCGTCCTCATAGGCAAAGCTCAGGTTCTGTGCCGAGATGGAAGTAATCCTGTCTATATCTTCAAATCCGCTTGGAGCCGTGGCCTGAGGGGTCAGCAAAGCGCCAATCCTGCTGTCCATCCCCTTAAGCTGCTGATAAGCCGAAATGCAGCCGGGAATCTGATATAGGGTATTGGTCAAGGATCCCACAGCCGCCAAAAGCACAATCAGGCCGCTGATCTCAATGGTGCCCCTGGAAACCCCATAGCCCCCGATAATCAGTATGGCACAGGTATTCAAGATCGTGTTTGCAGAACCTAAAATCCTCTGCATCGTCATCGTGCCCAGAATCTTTGCCTGGTCGATTTTATAGTCGGCAATCTCTTTCTGATAGGGCCGGATGACCCTTTCACCGTTGAGGACATAGGCGGCTTCACGGTTCCGCACCAGCTCCGCATTGTGATTGTAGATCGCGCCCATATGGAAATAAAGCTTTTCATTCTGCTCCGGCAGCTTCCTTCCCCTGCAGGCGCTGATTGAAATGGCCGCCAGGGATAGAAAAAGGGTCAAAGCCAGAAGCCATGGCGCAATCATGGCGACATAGATACTTGTCAAAATAACGGAGACGGCAGTTCCCATTATTTTTAGCAGGAATCCTGAAAGCTGTTCCGCATATGTAAAAATATCATTTCGAAGAATGGGCAGCATTTTTTCGGTATTTTCATTGTCTCTATAATTTGAGGCCAGCCAGATGTCTATGGCTTTCTGCTCCAGTGATTCTATCAGCCTCTGCCTGATTGTCAGAGCCTTGCCGTTCTGAACGCAGACCAGCGCCGCTGATATCAGCAGGCTGCCTGCAAACACCGCAAATATGGCCCATATCCTGCCCGCGTTTTTTGTTAAGACGCTGTCCGCCAAAAGCCTTATGCACTCCAGATAAACGATGCCCAGGCCCGAACCCAGACAGACGGCAAGCCCCGCCGTAAGCAGGCTGTCTGCGGATTTTCTCAGTATGTTTTTTGATTCGGCATTCATTGTCAATCCTCACTCCTTATTAAATTTATATTGTTTATTATTTTTTCTATTTGTCCCTTTTTACAGTCCTTTATCTTACAAGAATTACATTGATTCCCTATTCTTTCTCCTGACAACTCAAAATCTGCGTCATATAAACTACTATATAATTTTTTAAGAATTCTTCTCCTTTTTCTTTTTTTGATATAGACAAAATTAAACATCTGGCATTATACTGCATAACGCTGAATACTGCCTAATGTAATCATGCGCTTGAACCGGTCAGCGTTATGCAGTCTGGTTTCACGGCAAGTGAAATTGTTAAGCAGTATAAATAGCAGATGAGATAGCGACATATTTTTGTTTATTTCAGTATATTATCGTTTCCACTAAACATCAATACGTCAAATTAGTTGCCAGTCCTGGCAACTAATTTGACGTATTGAACCGATTCTCTTTATTATGATAAAATAGTAAAAAAGCAAAGGAGATTTTTCATAATGAAGAAAAAAACTTTTAATTCCATGCTGCTCACATTTGGCATCACAGTACTTACCACCTGTCTCTGGTCAGATGTCCGCCCCTACAAATCCTATATCGATGGATTCCCCCGTGGAAGAGAACGATATTAATCCTTTATCTGACATTAATGCACAAAGGTCAGAATAAGTATTTTTCTCTTTTATCCTTTAAATGCCGCATCAGATAATTATCGCGAACAAATGCCGCTATGCCTTCACTGGCTTGAAAAGCCTCCCGCCACTGCTTCTGTAACCTTTTATCTTGTTGTGCCGACCCTGAAGCGGCCTCATAGGTGTTCCATGCAATGCGGTAATATGCCCTGCCCAAAGTACCAATCCTAGGCTGTTTCAAATAGTTAGAGACAGCCTTCTTACTGACATCTATTGCCTCTTCGTATAGTCTTAATTCTCCTAAGTAATTATCAAGGACTTCCATCAATATCGCATACCCTGTATGCATTATATTTGTTCTGTCTTTTTGCTGCTCCATAGAAAAACAGATTGCCTCACACCATTCTTTCGCTTCCGCCAGCTTTCCCATTTCTCTGTAGATATCCAAGATATTACTGGCGATAATAATCTCCTCCCTCTGAAAGACCCACCATTTTGCATCCTTTCCCTCCCATTCCGGCACTGTGACATGCAGTGCTTTCTGTAGCAGCTCCAGGCTCTTCTCCAACTCTCCCTTACGTTCCAGCAGGATAATTGCCTCAAAAAACAAAAGCTCCTGCCGCACCCTGGGATAAGCTATATCCACCTTCTGCCTTAGGCGCTCCATCCCGGCTTCCACTTTATCCCACTGGCAAAACCCAATCTGGGAGGAAATCTCCTGCCGCAGCTCCAACACCTCAATGGAGTCTGTCTCCAACATGGGAATCATCCATCCTCCGTGCTTTCCATACCGATGAACCAGGCGCTGATAATTCGTATAAGAAGGCTTATGGGCTCCACTCTCTATTTTCTCTAACTGCCTTCTGGTGACAATTATTCCATCATCGTCAAAGACAGCTTTATCCAAAGGTTTTCCGGCAAATTTCCGCAGCATTTTCAGCGTGATTCCCGCCTCCCTGGTATTTTCCACTGAAATTCCCTGCCAGACTCTATTTTCCGGATACCCCGACATGTGGTATATACGTTTGAAAATATCTCGAAATTCGTCTGCTCCCCTCAGATATAGCCAATCTCCCTCTGAAAATCCCTCTCCTGATATCCGTCCCATCTGTTCCAGAAGGGGCAAGAGGTAACAATGACAGGCATTTCCGCGCAACAGTTCCAGAGCCTCTCTGGCAAATTCAAATGCCTTCCGGCTGTCTTCTTCCCGAAGCGCCAGCTCCATCCCCAGCAGGGCAGCTTGGGGCTTTATCTGTACAGCCATACGTTTTTTCCATTGCCGTTTCTCCGGATAGTTCCAGACGAAACTCTGGACTTCCCAGGCTTCTTCCATCCTGCCGCATGCGAATTGCCCTGCACCAACCAACAAAATCGCCTCCAATTCCGAAGGAGCCAGAAGGAGCGTCCTGCGCTCGTTCAACCATCCATCAGGAACCGTGCAGGAAACAGCCGCCTCCGCCATGGACAGCAATTCTTCCCCCGCCAGCAATTCCCCTGTGCCTTCCTTCGCCTCCCTGTCCTTCCATAGCAGAAAAAGTTCTACCTTACACAGAAACTGTTCTTCCAGGGCTTCCCTTTTCGGATATTTTCTGCGGTATTGCATAATCCTCTCTTTTGCCTCCCCGACTCTGTCTGGAACTAGAAGGCAGATATCCTCCCTTAACCGCCATCTCTCCATCTCATCCCCTGATGCCACCATTTCAAAATAATCTGGCAGAATTCCCATCCTCTGGAACAGGATATCCCCTGTCAGCTTTCTCCATCCCGTCTCACCAGACTCCATCTTCTCCAGAGCAGTTTTGCTCAGCAGCCCCGAAGCCGCTTCCCTCAAGGACACTCCCCGCCTGACGCGCTCCTCCCGAAAAAGCTTTCCACAGGCGGCGTTATACTCCCGCACAAATTCCGTCTGATTATAATTTCCCTCCATTTTTCCCCCTTTCTCAACAAGGCTTATTGTACCATCAGAGCAGCCAACTGTACAGATGCCTTTTTATGTTGGAAGGGCTGTGAAACGCGGTTCGGGTTTTCCTACAGGCAATTATTTTCAGGCAACAGGGAAAGAAGCTCCGCCCCCTGCCCGAATCCGCCTCATAGCCAGGCGCACAGGCTTGTACAGCACCGCCATCAGCGCGAAGTTCCCCACGCCGTGGGCGATGTCGAAGGGGATACCCGCCACCCACCAGGTGAACCCCGCATACAGGCCGCCCCGCAGGCCGCTGTCCGCTGTCCCAATCGCCACATAGGGCAGGGCGCAGAGGAAGCCGAACATCAGCCCGAACACCGCCGACAATATGCTCCAGAACCACACCGACTCCTGCCTCCTGTTCACATAGACCGCCAGGGCAAGCAATGGCCAGGCGTACAGGTACATGACCCACCAGAGCCCGAAGCCGTAGACAACGCCCTCCACCAAGATGAACACCGGAATCACGAACAGGATCCGCCACCGGAACATCAGCGTGAACAGGATGATCCAGAAGCTGGTGAGCTCAATGTTGGGCAGGAATGCCATGGCAAGCTTACACGCCTCTATCACCGCCACCATCATGCCCATCAGGGCGATGTCCTCTATGTTCAGCTTTTTTTGTCCCTTTTTCTCTTCCATAGTCTGCCTCTCCTATTTCCAGCGCGCCTCCCGCCCTCTGCTCCGAGCCGCCCGCCGCCCGGAGGCGTTACTGCCCCGCGTCCGTGGTGTAGACGATTCCGAAGACATCTCCGTCTTCTACCGGCTGGGTATCGATGCCGTAATTGCAGTATTCCCCGTTCACAAAGAATCCCCAGTAAGCGCCGTCCGCATTATAGTCCGCCAGGTCGCCGTTCACCGTGTCCACCATCATGCCGTACTCGCTCTCCGCGCCGGAAAAGGTCAGTCCGTCCGCCTCCTCCATGGCCTGGCGCAGGTACTGGGCGTCCGTGTTCAGCTCATACTTTTCCACGGCTCCGGATTTCCCCGTGACCTCGATGGTGATGGCCTTCGCGCCCTCCACCGGCTTCTCCCGGAACGCCATATAGACGATGGCCAGGATTGCCACCACTGCCACCAGCGCCACCGCGCCCACAATCAATTTCCTGTTGCTTCCGCTCTTGCTTTCCATCTCTTTTTCTCCTCCGCTTTCCGCTGCCTTCTGCAGCCTCTTCTGCGGGGCTCTGCCGTCAGGCCAGTCCCGTTTTCAGCGATAAGGCCTGTACCAATCGGACGATCCACCCCCGCTTCTTTGCCGGATCCGCCGCGACTCTTCGGCGCTTCTGGATTCTGCGGCCTCCGGCTGCTCGTCACGAGCCACGCTTCCCTGCCCTGCATTGGCAGCTTCCTGCAGTTCAGTGCGCGAATCGGTACACGAAAAAACTCCCGCGCTTGGCAGGAGTCGGCGTACCAAAAACAGAAAGGCATTCTTCCATCCTTCCGTCTTCAGCAGGATATTCCGCGGTAACACAAAAAAACCGTGTGAAAAAGCTTCACTCTTTCCGCGGAACCGAACGCGCGCGTTCTACGCGCATTCCGCGCCAGCCAATTCCTCGTGGCCTCATGGCACACATGGCAGGCAGGTCTTCTGACTTGAGCGTCACCGCCAGCTTCCGCCTTCCCGGG
>NZ_CAPDXS010000107.1:0-19552 GCF_948601915.1 uncultured Acetatifactor sp.
CTTCCTTAACCATCTTGTCGATCTGATCCTTGGGAACCTTCCTCAGCTTCAGACCGAACGCCATGTTATCATATACGGACATATGAGGATACAGAGCGTAGTTCTGGAATACCATTGCGATATCGCGGTCCTTGGGCTCTACATCGTTCACGACTCTGTCACCAATCTTCAGTTCACCGGAGGAAATATCTTCCAGACCAGCAATCATACGGAGGGTAGTGGACTTACCACATCCTGAAGGTCCTACGAAGATGATGAATTCCTTATCTGCAATTTCCAGATTGAAGTCCTTGACAGCTTCGAAGCCGTTGGGATACACCTTGCAGATGTTCTTCAAAGATAAACTTGCCATAATACAAAACTCCTTTCACGTTTGCATGGTTTCTTTTACTCTAGTTTTAACGATGGCCTCGCATCGCTTCACCCTGTACTAAGTATAACGAAAAAAAGTATTTTATTCCATACCACTATTCCACAAATATTTTTTTGCAAAACCTCTAAAATGCTTATAAACTTGCGGTCTTTTTGTGGTTTCTGTCACTTTGTACATTTTATTCACTTATCATTCGTCAACATGCCAAGGCCTCTAGGATTCTCCGATGCGGGGCGGCTCCTCCTGGATGCTCTCGTCCAGCTCGTCCTTGAATATCCTCTCGTCCTCCCCGGCCTCCTCCAGGCCCTCCGCGCCCGCTTCCCCGTCAGCCTGGCCCACGCCGTTCATCTGGTCCTCCAGCTTCTGGAAGAATTTGTTGTAGAGCTTGGCGTCCGCCCAGGCCGGGACGGAGAAGCCGAACAGGAACACGATCGGCATAATCTGGGGCGCCAGGACGAAGAGCACCGCCGGCACCACGGACAGGATCATCATCAGGATCGTCTTGGGGAACTGCAGGATTCCGATGAAAAAAGCGTTCTTGATCGTGCGCATCACCGTATTGTCGAACTTTGCCAGCACGGGATAGACAAAGGTGAACGTAAACAGCACCAGCACGGCCACTACAGCCAGGACGATCTTCATGGGCTGCCCGAAGCTTATGGTGGAGAAGCGCAGAATCAGGAAATCCCCCACCAGCAGTATGATGACCACCAGCTCGATCAGCCAGATTACGATGCCCTGGCGGAGATTGAGCTTAAAGGACTTGAAATAGTCCCTGGCGATATAGCACTCCTCGTCCCTGGCAATCTTCAGCGCCATGTAGTGCAGCGCCGTCAGGGCCGGTCCCACGGTGACGATCGGGATGCAGCAGATCAGCGTCAATACGTTCAGCCACATCAGGTCGGCCACCTTGTTCAGGAACTGCATCAACGGACTGTCCAGATTAAAAAGCTTCATAAAGATTCTCCTCCTGTCTTAAAAGACTTTCTCCATGGGCGTCAGCCGTATGCCCGAAATCTCCATCTCCGGCTGTACGGTGCGGAACCCTTGTTTTCTGTAGAAATTCACGGCTGTGGAAGCCGCCTCCAACGACATGTACCGTTCCCCTGCCTCATTTTTCAAATAATCGCACAGCTTTCCAAGGATGGAGCTCCCGATGCCCCTGCGGTGGAGGGCATCGTCCACGAACAGCAGGGAAAGGTGGTTCCCGTCCCTGACAGACCCCGCGCCCACGATCCTGTCCCCGTCCAAGGCCACCATCAGCCGGTACTCCCCCCGCAGGAAGGCCTCATGCAGCTCGTCCCCTGTGATGAAGTCGAAAAAATGCCGCACGCCCTCCTCCGGGTATTCCTTTCCCTCATGCTGCAGGAAAGTGCGCCAGACCATCTCCATGGCAGGCATCCATTCCGCTTTCCTGGCCCATCTGACCTCATAGGGCCTCCTCAGGCTTCTAATATCCATCGTCCCCGCCGTTTCCGCTTTTGTTCATCCAAGGACATTCTCCTCCACCCAGCGGCAGATGTCCTGCATCACCTGGCTCCGGTTGGTCTCGTTGAGCAGCTCGTGCCGCCCGCCCGGGTACAGCTTTAACCGGATATCCGTAAGCCCCGCCGCCACCAGGGAATCATATGCCCTTCTGACGCCTTTCCCGTAGTCGCCCACCGGATCCGCATCCCCCGACACCATGAACACCGGAAGCTCCCTGGGAACCGCGGCCAGGTTCTCCGGGCTGTAGAGCCTGAGCACCAGCTCAAAAAGCGCGCCGAAGCCGTTCACCGTAAACGTAAATCCGCACATGGGGTCGGCGATATAGCGGTCCACCCGCTCCCTGTCCCGGCTCAGCCAGTCAAAAGCCGTGCGCCTGTCCGTTATCCCCCTGCCGTAGCCGCCGAAGGCCAGCCTGTCCAGGAGCCTGCTCACATGGCCGGAACCGCAGAAGAGCTTCTGTATGCCCGCCACCAGCCTGGCCATGTCCAGCACGGCCTTGGGCTGCATTCCCGTGCCCATGATTACCGCGCCGGATATCCCCGTGCCGTAGCGGCACAGGTAATTGCGGGTGATGAAGGAGCCCATGCTGTGGCCCATGAGCACATAGGGCACCCCCGGGTACAGCTCTTCCGTCAGCTTCTTTAACCGGTGCACGTCCCGCACCAGGACGGTGGCCGGATCCTGCTCGCAGAAATACCCCTGCTTCCCTCCCTGGCCCACGGATTTCCCATGGCCCAGATGGTCATCGCCCGTGACCACGAAGCCCCGCTCCACCAGGTACGCCGCGAATTCCTCATAGCGCTCCGCATACTCCGCCATGCCGTGCACCACCTGGAGGACGCAGCGGACCTGCCCTGTATCCTCCGGCCGGTAGCGGACGGCATGTATCCTGCTCTTCCCGTCCCTGGAATCAAAATAGAATTCTTCTTTGACCATGCAGTCTCCTCTGCCGCCTTCGGGCGGCTTAGTCTCGGATGGAGGAAGCCCACCTGCCTGGCTTCCTCCGCACAAGGGACGTCAACAGATTTCCGCTCCCGCCGGCATTTCCTTTTCAGGCGCCACCAGAGCAAGCCTCCCCTCCGCGTCCTCCGCGCATAAAAGCATCCCTTCGGACAGCACCCCTGCCAGCTTGGCGGGCTTTAGGTTCACCAGCACCATCACCTTCTTGCCCACCATCTCCTCGGGCGAATAATGGGCCTTGATGCCGGATACGATCTGCTTCACCTGGCTGCCAATCTTCACCTGGCTGCACAGGAGCTTCTTGGACTTGGGCACCGCCTCGCAGGCGATGATTTCCCCCACCTGGAACTGGAGCTTCGCGAAATCATCGTATGCAATCTCCTCCTTGGGCTCTATGTCGATGATGTCAGCTGCCTGCTCCGGACTGTCAGCCTGGGACGTCTCCGCCCCGGCCTGTCCTTCGTCTCCGGCGGCTTCCGCGCTCTCCCGGGCCGCCGCCATGGCCGCGGCCATCTCCTCGTCCTTCTTCTCCACTTCCTTCATGTCAAGCCTTGCAAACAGGATTTCCGGCTTGTCCGTGACCCGCTTGCCGCTCTCATACAGCCCGAAGGTCTCAAGCTGTCCGAAATCCCGCAGTTTTGTATTCAATTGCACGGCTATCTTTTCCGCGGTCTGTGGCATATAAGGCTCTAAGAGGGAGGCGCCGATGCAGATGCCCTCCACCAGGTTGTAGAGCACCGTGGAGAGCCTGTCCGCCTTGGCCTCGTCCTTTGCCAGGATCCAGGGCTCCGTCTCGTCGATATATTTGTTGCAGCGCTTGAAGATGCCGAAAATCTCCGTCAGGGAATCCGCCACCCGCAGCTGCGCCATCCTCTCCTTCACCTTCGCGTAGGTTCCGGTGACCACGGCCTTCAAATCCCCGTCCAGGGCTTCGTCCACGGCACCCTTGTCCGCCACCACGCCGCCGAAGTATTTGTTGCTCATGGAGATGGTGCGGTTCACCAGGTTCCCCAGGGTGTTGGCCAGGTCGGAATTGGTGCGCTCCGCGATCAGCTCCCAGGTGGCATTGCCGTCATTCTCAAAGGGCATCTCGTGGAGCACATAGTAGCGCACCGCGTCCACACCGAAGAAGTCCACCAGGTCGTCCGCGTAGAGCACATTCCCCCTGGACTTGCTCATCTTGCCGCTGTTCATCAGAAGCCATGGATGGCCGAAAATCTGCTTCGGCAGGGGCTCATCCAGCGCCATCAGGAAGATGGGCCAGTAGATGGTGTGGAAGCGGATGATGTCCTTTCCTATTAAATGGAGGTCTGCGGGCCAGAGCTTCTTATACTGCTCTGTGCTGCTGCCCTCCGCGTCATAGCCGATGCCGGTGATATAGTTGGTCAGGGCATCCAGCCACACATACACCACATGCCCCGGGTCGAAGTCCACGGGAATCCCCCATTTGAAGGAAGTCCTGGACACGCAGAGATCCTGGAGCCCCGGCAGGAGGAAATTGTTCATCATCTCGTTCTTGCGGGACACGGGCTGGATGAACTCCGGATGCTCGTTGATATGCTTTATCAGCCTGTCCGCGTATTTGCTCATACGGAAGAAGTAGGCCTCCTCCCTGGCGGGCTTCACCTCCCTGCCGCAGTCCGGGCATTTGCCCTCCACCAGCTGGGATTCCGTCCAGAAGGATTCGCAGGGGGTGCAGTACATGCCCTCGTAGGCCCCCTTGTAGATATCTCCCTGGGCATACATGCGCTTGAAGATCTTCTGCACCTGTCTCTCATGGTAATCGTCCGTGGTGCGGATGAATTTGTCATAGGAAATATTCAGCATATCGCACATGCCCTGGATGATGCCGGCCACCTTGTCCACGAACTCCTTTGGGGTGACCCCGGCCTCCTGGGCCTTCAGCTCTATCTTCTGTCCGTGCTCGTCCGTGCCGGTCTGGAAGAAGACGTCACAGCCTTCCTTCCTCTTGAAGCGGGCGATGCTGTCCGCCAGCACGATCTCATAGTTGTTGCCTATATGCGGCTTGCCTGAAGTATAGGCGATGGCTGTGGTAAGATAGTACTTTTCCTTACTTTCCATTTCCGTTCTCCTCTCGCTGATTCTCCGGTGGGCGGGCCTGTAGATTCAAAAAAAGCCCGTCCCCAGCATGCACCAGAAGACGGGCCAATATGCCCTTGCCAACACTTCCCTGCCCCTTTTCGCGGGGAGCAGGATTTTGTCACCTCGTTTTTCTTCCTAATATATAACGGTAACACAAAACATTGATTACTGTCAATAACTTAGCCGTCACTTTTTGGTGGAAATCTTGCTGTAGCCGCCCTTTCTGTCGTAGGAATCCAGCAGATAGCTCTCCTCCACATGGTAATTCGCGATTTCCACCGCATCCCTCCGGGGCTTCACGGTCTTCTGCGGCTCCTCCCTGGTAATGGTCTGCTTGGGCTGGAAGGATTTCTTCGCCTGGAATCTGGAGGTGTTCCCCCGCAGATGCCCCGTGAGCTGTCCCGCGATGTCCTTGAACCGCACCCGTATCCTGCGCCACATCCCCTCCTGGGCGCCGCTTTCCTGGCCCGCTCCGTCCCGGGAGGCCTCCTGGGACGGGGACTGCGCCGCGGGGACGGCTGCCTGGGCCGCCCGGGACACATGCACCGCCTGGGACAGATCCGCCTGGGGGATGGCCGCTGCAGGAATGCCCGAACCGGCGCCGGACGCTGCCGTCGTCCCGGCCTCACGGCTTTCGCCGATCTGCGCCAGCACCTGCTCCTGGCCCGACTGGTTTCCGGCCTCCCCGGGCACCGCCGTACCGCCCCCGCTCCAAAAGCCTTTCAGCAGGCTCTTTCCCCTGGAGAGATAATTGTCCAGCCATGCGGACAGGGAGAACTGCCCCTGGTTCTGCTGCTGCGCTTCCATGCTCTGGCTCCTCGCCATGGAAGCAGCGGCCTTTGACATGTCCGCCTCCCTCTTGAAATGGGAGTGGTCATGCATGCACTTTGTCACATGGTGCGCCTCCGCGCTGTGTTCTTCGTTTCCGATTCCGTGAAACTGCATCCCTCGCCCCGCTTTCCCGGTTAATATCCTCTCGGAATCTCCGGGCCGCATATCACGCAGCTTTCCGAAGCTCCTCTGAGCCGATTCCCCCACTGTTCCGGATGCTGTCCGACTCCCGTGCCGGATTCCGTCTCCAAAGCTTCCGAGAGCCTGTGGTTACGGTCCCATGGAGCCGCTTCCATACCTGCGCCCCATGCCTCCGGTTCCCTGATTCCACTGCCGCTTTGGCCTTCTTCGCTTCCGATTTTCCGGAACGCCCTGCTCCCTGCACTACCGGGTGCGCTCTGTCAGGCGCATCCTGTCGGTGTCAGGCCAGCATCCTATCCGTGTCCATTCAGCCTCCCGTCCGTACCAGTTCGGCATCCTGCCCGTGTCAGGTCAGCATCCCATCTGTACCAGTTCGGCATCCTGTCCGTGTCAGGTCATCTTCTCCAAAAACCGCTTTACATTGTCCGAAATGCTGCCGCCGAACACCGCCGAGCCCGACACGATCACATTGGCCCCGGCCTCCAGGGCCAGCTCCACATTTTCCGCCCTGATGCCGCCGTCCACCTCTATATCCGTCTTCAGGCCCAGCCCGGCCACCATGGCCCGCACCTGCCGCACCTTGTCCAGGCACTCCGGCATCAGCTTCTGGCCCCCGAAGCCCGGCTTCACGGTCATCACCAGCACCATGTCCACCAGCTTCAGATAAGGCTCCACCGCCTCCGCCGGGGTCTCGGGGCTGATGGTGATGCCCACCTTCCTGCCCAGGAACCGGATCTTCTGTATGGTGCCCACCACGTCCTGAGTGGCCTCTATGTGAAAATTGATGAGATTGGCCCCGCAGTCGGCGAATTCCTTGATATACCGCTCCGGCCTGTCGATCATCAGATGCACGTCAAAAAAGATGTCGGAGCACTTCCGGATGGACAGTATCACCGGCATCCCGAAGGAAATGTCCGGCACGAAGACGCCATCCATGACATCTATATGCAGATACTGTGCCCCCGCATGCTCCGCCTCCCTGATCTGCTCCCCAAGCCTGCTGAAATCCGCTGCCAAAATAGACGGTGACAATATATTCATCTCATCTCTCCTCGACTCCTGCTCCGGCGAGGCGCCTGTGCTTCAGCGGAACGCCTCCTGCTTCCAGAAAGCGTCCCCTGCGGCCTGTGCCCCGCATGTTCCGCAAGGTCTATTTTAACAGAGATCCTACAGCTTGTCCACGTCCTTTTTCAATTGTTCCCAGGCATCCTCATGCTCCGTGTAATAGAGGGGGCATTTCTTCCCGCCGCAGTCGTAATGGCGCAGGATGTCCTCGGCATCCAGTCCGTAGATGTCCGTCAGCCAGGCCAGCAGGGAGATCAGGGAATCGTAGGTCTCCTGGGTGAAGGAGCCGTCCTCCGCCAGGTAGCAGCACTCGATGGAGACGGAGTCGTAGTTGCGGGTCATGACGGCGTAGGCGATTTCATCCAGGGGCACGCACTGGATGATCTCCCCCTCGTAGCCGATGATGAAATGGGCGCTGACGCTGGCCTCATGGGTGTCCTTCTGCCATTCGAAGTAGCTGCGGTTCTGGGCGGCGCTGGTGCCGGGGTTGGCCGTGTAGTGGACAAAGATGTTCTTCACGGACTCCAGGGGCTCCCCGGGGCGGGAGTATTCGTTGGGGGTCAGGAAGTCCTCGGTCCACTCCGGGTGCGCGGCGAATGCGTCCGCGGGGATTCCCTGCACCAGGGTGCCTGAGGGCTGCCCGTTGGCGGCATCCCCCTGCTGCTCTCCGGATACGGGCAGGGCATCCTCCCCGGCGCTTTTGGCCTGCTTGTTCTTGATGGCGAAGTACACGGCGAACAGGAGGACGCAGACAATCCACGCGCCCAGGATCAGGCGCTGCAGGAGGACGCGCTGTCTGCGGCTCTGCCGGGCCTCGCCGCGATACCGTTGCTCTGTTCTGTACTGCTGAGCGCCTCGTCGCATTGCGGGGCTTCCCGGCCGCGTTCCGCCCCATTGCTGTGCCAGGCCCGCCTCCGCTGCGTATTGCCTTCTCCCTCTGTTCGGCCATGTCCCGCTGTTCTGTCCCGCCGCTCTCTCCTGCCGTCCTTCGCTACGCGGCATCGTAGCTCTATCCCGCCGTCCTTCGCTGCGCGGCACGATGCCTCTATCCTGCCGTCCCTCGCTGCGCGGCATAAAATCTCTATCCTGCCGTCCTTCACCGCGCGGCATCGTGGCCCTATCCTGCCGCTCCATGCCGCTTTGCCGGGCTGCCCTGTCAGGCCCCGGCTGTTCCATGCCGTAGCGTCCGGCTGTATTGCCGCCCCACGCGCCGCAGCCGGATTCCGGGCGGCAGTACGCTTCCTCCCGCGAATGGCTTCGATTCTTCTCAGGAAACCTTCCCTGCCGGACAGGCACCTTCTCCTGCTGCCCTCCGGCCCGCTCCCCCGGGCGCCTGCGCTGCCGGTCTCCGCCGGACGGAACCTGCACCTGCACTATTTTCCCCTTCCTGACAGGCTCCCGGTTCCGGTATCCGTGGAACATGTCCGTGGTCACCTCGAGTCTGCGGCCCATCCGGGCGTCATCAGCCGGTTCCGCGGGGCGGCCCTCCTCCATCCCGCTTTCATATGCGATGGGCCTGCGGCCCCTGTTGTCCGTCTCCCGCACGGGCCTGCCCAATTGCCTCTCATAATCCACCAGATACGGGTTTCGTCTGGTTTCAACCTCTTCGTAATCCTCTCTCCTCTGCGCGCCGCCGCTCTGCCTTACCATCTCTCCACCTCTTCAAGTCTGTGTCCATGTTCTTTGTGAGTCCAATGATAAAGGAGAGATGTATCATTTTTGTTAGTAATTTGTTAATAGTTGCACTTTTCGTCCTCTTAAATATCCCGGAACGCCCAGTACGTCCTGGCCATGCCCTCCCCGATATCCATATACCGCAGCCCCAGCTCCTCCTTGCTCTTTTCGTTGGAATACAGCTCCGTCTCCGCCTCCGTCAGCGGGAAGGGCAGCGGCAGGCCCTGGCTCTCGGCTTCCCGGGCGGTCAGCGGGATCTCCCGTGCCTCCACGTCCGAAGCCTTTCCCAGCTCCCGGAAGAAAGCGTCATAGGTCAGTACCTCCTCCCCGCACAGGTTGTAAGCCTGGCCGTAGGCCCTGGGATTCAGCAGGCAGCTCAGTACAGCCTGCGCGGCATCCTTTACGTAGACGAACTGGAAGGAGCCCGCGGCATCGGTGATGCGGGGCAGCACCCGGTTCCGGGCCAGCAGCCGGATATAGACGGATTCCCTGGGGGCGTAGTTCAGGGGGCCGTAGAGGATGGCGGGGCGCAGCACCGTGCAGCTTATGTCCCTTTTGCCGCATTGCTCCCGGACCTCCCGCTCCAGGGCCACCTTCCCCGCGATGTACGCCCCGGCCTCCCCGGGCAGGGGCCTGGTCTCCAGCGGTGTCTCCTCCCCTTTCAGGCCGTTTATCCCCCGCTCATAGACGTCCACGGTGCTGATGAAGATGTACTGCCGGATGCGCCCCGGCATGTTCTCCAGCACTCTGGCGATGTCCCCCTTCTCGTAGGCGCAGAAATCTACCACGCAGTCGTAATCATCCTCTATGGACTTCCACACCCCTTCCTCCTTCCTGTCCCCCTTAATCTGCTTCGCGCCCAGCTCCGCCACGGAACAGGTCCCCCGGTTCACCACCGTGACGTCGTGCTCCTTTGCCGCCAGCATCACGAAGACCCTGCCGAAAAAGTAGCTGCCTCCTATGACCAATATCCTCATCTCTCTCCTCCATCTTCCGCTCCCGGATTTTGAAGCCCATTCTAAAAAGGCAGGCCGTGAACCCTCACAGCCTGCCTGGTCTCCTGTCATTTCTGCCCGTAATAGGCGTTTGCCCCATGCTTCCTGTAGTAGTGCTTATCCATCAGCTCCTGGGGCGCGGGCTGGACATGGTGGTTGATGGACTCGGTGCGGTAGGCCATCTTCGCCACCTCCTCTAATACCACCGCATTATGCACGGCGTCCATGGCGTCCGTCCCCCATGAGAAGGGCCCGTGGTTTTTGCACAGCACGGCGGGCACGGACACGGGATCCTTACACATCCGCAGGAACTCGCTTACGATGAGCCGCCCTGTGTTCCTCTCGTAATCCTCCGCGATTTCCTCCGCGTTCAGGCATCTGACGCAGGGCACCTCGCCGTAGATGTAGTCCGCATGGGTGGTGCCGTAGCAGGGGATGCTGCGCCCGGCCTGCGCCCAACTGGTGGCGTAGGAGGAATGGGTATGTACGATGCCCCCGATCTCCGGGAACGCCCTGTAGAGCTCCGCGTGGGTGGCGGTATCGGAGGACGGGTTGTAGCGTCCCTCCACCTTCCTGCAGTCCAGATCTACTACAACCATGTCGTCCGGCGTCAGCTTATCGTACTCCACCCCGCTGGGCTTGATGACGAACAGCCCGCTCTCCCTGTCTATGGCGCTGACATTGCCCCAGGTAAATGTCACCAGGCCGTGCTTGGGCAGTTCCAGATTGGCCTCGCAGACGATTTTTTTCAGTTCCTCTAACATATCGCTTCTCCTTTCTCTACTTTAATCCTTCCACGGCCGCCTTCTCTGCGGGCAGCGTGCTCTTGTACTTTTCAATAAAGGCATCGAACCCGGCCACGTCCTCTTGGACGGGCGCAATGGTAGTCCCGGTCTGTCCGGCGAAAATCTTCCCGCTCAGGTAATCCGGCAGGGCCTCTCCCTCCTCCTTCTCGTACATGTAGGCCGCCAGCACTGCCATGCCCCAGGCTCCGCCCTCGCTGGCGGTGTCCATCACGGTCACAGGCGCGTTCATGGCCGCCGCCATGAGCCGCTGCCCTACCACGGGCGTCTTGAACAGGCCGCCATGCCCTGTCAGGGAGTCCACCTTCACCTGCTCCTCCTTTAAGAGGATGTCGTTCCCGATTTTCAGGGCAGCCATGGCGCTGTAGAGATGGCTGCGCATGAAGTTGGCCAGGGTGAACTTCGCGTCCGGCGTGCGGACGAACATGGGCCTGCCCTCATTCAGGCCCGTCACCGGCTCCCCGGAGAAGTAATTGTACGCCATCAGGCCGCCGCAGTCCGCGTCCGCCTCCAGCGCTTCCCTGTAGAGCAGGCCGTAGAGATCGTTCCTGTCCAGCTTTGCCGCTCCCGGGAGCCTGCCCATGAAGGCCTCGAACAGGTTCACCCAGGCGTTCAGGTCCGAGGTACAGTTGTTGCAGTGCACCATGGCCACGGGGCTGCCGTCCGGGGTGGTGACCATGTCGATCTCCTCATGAACTTTGGCCAGGGGCTTCTCCGTCACCACCATGGAGAAGATGGATGTCCCCGCGGAGATATTGCCGGTGCGCTTCCTGACGCTGTTGGTGGCGGTCATGCCGGTGCCCGCGTCCCCCTCGGGCGGACACATGGGCGCACCGGGCTGCAGGGCGCCTGTGGGATCCAGGAGCTTCGCCCCCTCCTCGGTGAGCCATCCGGCGGTCTGTCCCGCGCAAAGCACCTTGGGCATGATGTCCCTAAGCTTCCAGCCCAGGTTCCTGTCCGCCACCAGCTCATCGAACTGCTCTATCATGCGCGCATCGAAGTCGCAAGCCTCGGAGTCGATGGGGAACATGCCGGAGGCCTCGCCCACACCCAGCACCTTCTCCCCCGAGAGCTGCCAGTGGATATATCCGGCCAGGGTGGTGAAGAACGCCACATCCTTCACATGCCCCTCGCCGCTTAAAATGGCCTGATAGAGATGGGCGATGCTCCATCTCTGGGGGATGTTGAAATCGAATATGGGAAGCAGCTTTTTGCACGCCTCCTCCGTCATGGTATTGCGCCAGGTGCGGAAGGGAACCAGGAGCTTCCCTGCCCCGTCAAAGGGCATGTAGCCGTGCATCATGCCCGAGAAGCCCAGGGCCGCCAGCCTGGTCAGGGGCACGCCGTATCTCGCCTCTACGTCCTGCGCCAGATCCCTGTAACAGCCCCGCAGCCCCTCCCAGACGTCCTCCAGGCTGTAGGTCCAGATATTGTCCTCCAGCCGGTTCTCCCAGTCCCAGTTCCCCTGGGCGATGGGCTGATGGCTCCCGTCCACCAGGACAGCCTTGATGCGGGTGGAGCCGAACTCCAGCCCCAGCACCGTCTGTCCTTCCTGAATCGCTTTCCTGATCTCTTCGCTCATAGTCTACCTCTTTTCTGCCTCTATGCTGATTTATTCTCGAAATTTCCAAAAGCCGCTCCCTGAATCTCTATCTACCAGTATAAAAAAAAGCAGCCGTAAAGTCAATATTGTACCGGAATTCTACATATAATATAGCAACGTTTCCCTTTCAGGTGATTTTTTGAAACAGAATTCCCGCCTTTCCACCAAGCAGCTGCTTTTCGGCCTCGCCTTTCTTCTGGCTTTTTTGGGGCTGACCCTTTTCCTGTTTACATATCAGCGGGACGAAAAGCGCTTCGAAAGCCTTACCACCAAGCTCTTCACGGAGGAGCTGGAGGCCGATACCCTGGACCTCCACTATACGCTGGCGAATCCGGCGGACTTCGGCATCCATGACTATGTGCCCTCCCTCTCCTGCTACAGCGCCGAGAGCATACCGGGCAGCCGGGCAGCCACAGAGAACATGCTGGCCGCGCTGAACGCGCTGGACGCAGATAAGCTCTCCCCGGCGGATGCCAGACTGTGGCAGCTGCTGACCCGCTCCCTGGAGAATTCCCTGGGCCTGAGCGGCTTCCTCTACTATGACGAGCCCCTCTCCCCCGCCTCCGGCACCCAGACCCAACTGCCCATCCTGCTGGCGGAGTACGCCTTCCGCAGCAGACGGGACGTGGAAGACTATCTGGCTCTGCTGGATCAGACGGATGAATACTTCGCCTCCCTGCTGGCCTATGAGCAGGAGAAGGCCGCTGCCGGATTTCCCATGCCCGCAGCCTTCCTCCAGGACGTGCGAAAGCAATGCGACACTATTGTCACATTGCAGGCCCTGGAGGCAGGTACCCATTTCCTGCAGACCACCTTCCAGGAGCGGCTGGAGGAGCTATTCGCCAGGGGCCTTGTCACAGCCGAGGAAGCCGGCCACTATACCGCCCAAAACGAAAGGCTCTTGAAGACCGTGGTGCTGCCCGCCTATGCCAGCCTGGGGGACGGCCTCCTTCTGCTGGAGGATGCCGATGCCCTGCCTGCGGGGCTGGCGGCGCTGCCGGAAGGCAAGGCCTATTACCAGGAGCTGCTGATCTCCCAGACCGGCTCCTACCGCTCCGTCGAGGAGATTCGGCAACTGCTGACGGCGCAGTTTTCCAGGGAATATGAGGCCGTGAAAAAGCTGGCTGCGGAGCATCCCGAGCTCCTCCAATACTATACCCGGGAGACTGCCCCCGGCTTTCCCTACAGGGAGGCCTCCCAGATGCTGCTGGACTTGAAGCAGCGGATGGCGGAGGACTTTCCCCCCATCCCCGGCGGAGCGGTGGACGTGCATGTAAAGGCCGTGTCCGACAGCCTGGCGGACTACTGCGCGCCGGCCTTCTACCTGACCGCGCCCCTGGACGACACCGCCTCCAACACAATCTACATCAACCGCCGGAAGACCCCTGACGGCCTGGAGCTTTACACCACCCTGGCCCACGAGGGATATCCGGGGCATCTCTACCAGACCGTGTACCATAACCGCTCCTCCCTGGCCGCGGGAGAGCGTCCTGCCAGAGAGCTGCTCTGGTACGGGGGCTATCAGGAGGGCTGGGCGCTGTACGTGGAATTCCTGTCCTACCAGTACGCCGCGGAGCTGCTGCGGGAGAACGGCCAGGAGACAGCGGCCCTGGCCGCAGCCCTGGAGGCCCGCAACCGCAGCCTGCAGCTGTGTCTCTACTGCGTCTGCGACGTGCTGATCCACTATGAGGGTGCCTCCTACAGCCAGATAGCAAAGGTGCTGTCCGGCTTTGGCATCACCGACAGCACCTCCATGAAAGCAATCTACAATTACATCGTACAGACGCCCTGCAACTATCTGAAGTACTACCTGGGGTATCTGGAGATCCTCTCCTTACAGGAGGAGGCGAAAGAGCTCTGGGGGACGGAATATACGGACTACCGTTTCCACAGCTTCTTCCTGGACTGCGGCCCGGCGGACTTTGCGTCCCTGGGCCAGTGGCTGGCGCAGACGGGGTGACCCATGGGCGAGGGCCAGCGTTCTGGCGAGGCGAGGGCAAAGCCCCACCGCGGAAAGCCTCTCCGTGAAAGCTTTGCGATTCCCCTGGCAGACCGGGAAACGCTTCCCTCACAGCGCCTCGCACTCCTCCGCCATGTCCTCCAGATACCCTCTGTCCCACAGCAGTATCTTCAGCTTCCCTGCGGCCTCCACCGCGGGCTGGGTGAAATACTGGTTGGTGAGCACCGCGCCCACCATCCTGTCGTAGTAATCCCGCCCCGCGTAGGCCTCCTGGACAGCCTTCACCCCCACGGGGGCCGTGTAGCATTTGCACTGGATGGCGTATGTGACGCCGTCCCTGCTGGCCAGGATGTCGACGCCGTAGTCGCCGCTGCCCTTTGTGACCTCCACCTCCTGGAAGCCGCTCTTGCGCAGCAGCTCCGCGCAGTAGTATTCAAACTCATGGCCCTCCATCAGGTCGAAGGCCTCCGGCCGGGCCCGCCTTGCCCTGTGGCGCAGGTAGAGGATCGCGCTGCCCACCATGGCCGCCGCGCATACTATCATGATGACGATTATCGTATTCGTGTCCATATTTTCTTATCTTACCGTTCCTTTTTGTCCCTTTTCCACTCCGGGCCCATGGCTGCCGTGGGCTCGTCCCGCATCTGCGCCCCAGTCCCCCATGCCGTCATTCCCTGGCGCTGTAGTCTATTATACTGCCTGGGGCCGTTTTAGGCAATGATTTTGGCAAAAAGCGTCAGCTCCTGTCCGTGAAATGCATGGCCGCGGCGCTCCTCCTGCGGGCGTTCCCCGCCCCGTCCAGGAAGACTGCCCCCGCAATCTCCGGGGATTTCAGGATTCCGGCGGGCTTCAGGCGGTATTCATAGCTCCACAGATCCCCGGCGCTCCTCCAGGAATTGGGGCTCTGGTAGAAATAGACGCCCTGGGTATGGTGCAGCTGGGCGAAGCCGTTCTGGCGGGTGCCGTAGAGCTTCCACTCCACCACATGCTCTCCCGGAACGCAGCGCACCCTGAGGGTGTAGGGCGAGAACGCGATGTTCCCGCAGTCCTTACCGTCCACCAGTATCTTCACCAGCCCGCCCCGGTACTGGGGGACCCGGACGGTGAAGTCTCCCCAAGAGCGCACCTTTGTCCGGTAGGTCAGGTTCCCTGTGTAAAAGGGGAGGCCCTGGGAGGCGATGTCTCCCCAGCCGATCTTCCTGACCGGTTCGGTCAATGTCTTTACCGTGCCACCTATGCGGACGCCGAAATCCCCCAGAAGGTAGAAGTTCTCCAGATTCGTCCGGGGGCCGATGGGCACCGCGATTTCCAGCAGGTTCTCTCCCGGGGCGAAATCCGGCAGGGAGACGGTCCGGATGTCCCTGTCCACGTACCAGCCGTTGCCCACAGGGGGCACGTAGATGCCGTTTACCCTGATTTCGGATGTTTCAGGGCATTCCAGGCCCAGCTTCAGCCCCGCCGCCCCGATCTCGCTGGGAATGCGGAAGCGCAGATGGAGGGTGTGCTCCGGCTCTCCGGCCTCCACCAGGTAGGGCTGCACCACCTCCTTGCGGCGCAGGGGGATGCCCAGCTCCCGGCGGGCATGGTTGTCTATCCGCAGCAGCTCGTCCTCGGAATAGTACTCCCCATCATCCAGGGCGTATTCCGCCATGTCCAGGAGCAGCATGTTGGGCTCCTGGAGGGCGATGTCCACTTCCCCGGGGAGGATGTCGGCTTCAGCGCCGTCCCAGGCAGCCGTCCCTCCCGCATTGCTGCAAACGCCCTCTGCCTCCGCTTCATCGTCCGGATTCCCTTTCGCGCCGTCCCATGCAGCCATCCCTCCCGCATTGCCGCAAATGCCCTCTGCCTCCGCTTCATCGTCCGGATTCCCTTTCGCGCCGTCCCAGGCAGACATCCCTCCCGCATTGCCGCAAATGCCCTCTGCTTCCGCTTCATCGCCGGGATTCTCTTTTGCGCCGCCGCAGGAGCTGTCCTCGTCCGCGCCCACCCGGATTTTTTCCGTTCCCCCTCTGTGGCTGGAGGGGGCCGCTTCCACATGGCAGCCGGACAGAACGCCTGTTTTTTCCTTACCGCTGTCGGCCTGTTCCGCCCGCTGCCCCTCTTCCTCCAAAAGCAGCAGCATGCTCTCGTGGATGTACCAGGGCCGCTCCAGGATAGTCCTGCCCTTGTCATGGCGCACAGCCAGGGGCAGGATATCCCCGGTCATGGTGTCATAGAGGGTCACCTTAAAATCCCCGTTCAGCGTGAAGCGAAGATTCCCTGCCGGATCCACGTCCGGGCTGGCCGGATTCCTGCCGTTGCAGACGAACAGCCACATGTCCCCGCTTTCCTCCCGGCGGAGCTGATGAAGCAGCCCCTCCGCCCTGCGCCCGTCGGCTTTCTGGATATGGAGGAAGCGCTGGCCCTCCACCAGGGACAGGATGGCCGAATCCAAAAGCCCGCAGCGAATCCCCTTTCCGTACAGCGCCGCCGCGGCGTCCGAGGGCCTTGCGTCCACATAGTCCGGGCAGTCCCCCAGGAAGATCAGCTTCCCGCCCTTTTCCGCAAAATCCGTGAGGATCTTCAATGTGCCTGAGCGTATCGTCCTGATCGGCGGGACGATAACGGTCTCATAGGCCATCTCCCCCACCTGCAGGGGACAGGCGCTGCCCACGCACTGCTCCGGCAGCCGGGCCTCGCACAGATAGTCGAAGTCGATGCCGCCGAAGAGCAGCACCTCCGCCAGATGGGCGAACTGGGCATCCATCTGCTCCCGCAGGGCCGCGGTCTGGTCGCCGGGGCCGAAATAGAGCCAGTAGGTCTCAATGGGGTGCAGCACGGCCACCTTTACCAGGGCCTTCCCTCTGGTCAGCGCCACATTCAGGCGGGCGAAGTGGTCTTCCACCATGGAGAACTCCTCCCACCAGGGGGACTGATAGCTGATGGAGGCCGGATAGTCCCGCTTGGCCTCTCCTTTCATGGTATACCAGGCCAGGTGGGGCACCCGCACCGTGACCCCCAACGCCGCCTGCCAGTCCCCCTGCAGCTTGTATCCCCGAAAGTCGTAGTCCCATCCCGTGACCCCGTAGAGCTCGCTGAGCATGCCCTCCGCCCCGGTCTGGCGCACCATGGACTGGACCTGCTTGGCCGTGGTGTACTCGCGGAAATCGCAGAGCATGTCCATGCCCGGAAGGCCGAAGGACGGATAGCAGCGCATGGCATCCCCTACCGCCTGGGTCTGGTCATAGAGGGAGCCCTCCCCCATCACATGTCCGGTGAGGTAGAGCCCATGCTCTCTGCACCAGCTCCCGATCTGCTCGCAATAGCTCTCCACGAAGAGATCCGTGACCAGGTTCTGGAACCGCCAGCGGGCCGTGGAGAGGCGCCCGTCCGCCCGCTCCCAGAAGAGCTCCGGCAAGGCGTCCAGGAGCTCCTCCCCATAGGCCTGGCGGTAAGCTTCCGGAAGCCCGGTGGTCCAGGGCAGGAAGACATCCTTGGCTTCATCCGCAAAGTCCAGGCATCCCCTGGGGGTGAACTGTGGCTCGTCCGTGAAGATGGCGGGCGCGAGCTTCCCGAAATGTTCCCCCACGTTCCGGGCGTAGGCCTCATGGGTGATGCGGATGAACTCCGCGATGGCCTCCGGATTCAGGGTGTCCACATAGGCCTGGTTGTTGAACCAGGGATCCGCGGAGGCGTATTCCATGTAGGCGTACCAGCGCACTGCGCCTTCCTCCACAGGCTCCTCTTTCGATACCCGACACGCCCCTTCCAGCTTACCGTCCCTGTCCAGCAGGATGTCATAGACTGCCAGGAGCCTCCCGTTTTCCTGGCGGATGTTCTCCTGCCCCCTGCCGGGTTCGGGGGCCGCCGGTTCGGGGAAGGCGCACTCCTCGTAAGGATTCGTGGTGAAGAGCAGGGATTTCCGGGCGTACTCCGGTCTGCCCGCGGTCACCCGCCCCCCTGCGGTGCCGGAGGGCCAGCGGTCCTCGTCGTAGAGCCAGGCCAGCATGTCCATCTCCCTGGCCTTTCCGATGCAGTGCCGGATGGAATCCATGAACTCTTCCTCCAGGTAGGGGCTGTCCATCCCCGTGCGCACATGCATGTGGAACCCGCCCAAGCCCATCTTTTTGAAGACCTGGATCTGTTCCGTGAGCCTGTCCCTGTCCAGCCTGCCGTTCCAGGCCCAGAAGGGCGTCCCTCTGTACTCGCTGGAAGGATTTCTGAACAGCTCTCCGGAAATGTGCTCTGTCTGGTTCTTTTCGTATAGCATGCAGTCTGTCTCCTTTGCTTTTGCGTATTCCCCCACTTCGTAATCTCTGTGGACAATCTGTCTTTCCTCTAGTATGCCATCCCGTACTCCATTCCGCAATGGCATTTTTCAAAATGGATGGAAAAAGGGGAGAAAAAAATGGAATAGAATGGAATAAAATGGAAAATACCCATTGAATCCAATGGATGAACACGCTATACTTACAGTAGTTTCCAGAGTACGGATCCAAGAGAAAGATTGAGGTGTGCAAGCATGCAGGAAGAACATCTGCTCCAAGAAATCATCGCTATCGCAAAGGACTGCGGAAGCATTTTGCTGAGCGCTTCCGATATAGAACGGAAAATCCATCAGAAGGCAGGCAGGGGAAATTTCGTGACGGATTATGATTCCAGGGTACAGGCCATCCTGAAATCCCGCCTGCTGGAGCTGGTTCCGGGAGCCGCCTTCCTGGGGGAGGAGGATCAGATGGACGGCACCGATGTGTCAAAAGGCTATGCCTTCATCGTGGATCCTATCGATGGTACTGCCAATTTCACCAGGAACTATCACGCCAGCTGCATCAGCATAGCGCTGGCGCAGGACGGCCGCCCCGTCCTGGGGGTGGTGCACAATCCCTACCTGGAGGAGACCTTCCATGCCCGGAAGGGCAAGGGGGCTTATCTGAACGGCCAGCAAATCCACGCCTCGGACAGGACGCTGGCGGAAGGATTGATTCTGTTTGGGACTGCCCCCTATGATGAGAAGCTGATCCGGAAATCCTTTGAGGTGGCCTACCGCTATGTATCACGGGCAGAAGACCTGCGCAGGAGCGGCTCCGCCGCCATAGACCTGTGCATGGTGGCCAGCGGCAGGGCGGAATTCTTCTTCGAGCTGGCGCTCTCTCCCTGGGACTATGCCGCAGGGGCACTGATTGTGGAGGAGGCCGGGGGCTTCGTCGGTGACCTGCAAGGCGGGGCGCTCACCTATGACCACAGCCAGGCCGTCACTGCCAGAGCGCCCGGGGTGGAGCTGGTGGATGTGTCGGATGTGCTGGAAAACGATATGCCATGACAAAGCGGAGAGGGTGATTTTCACTAAAAACCGTTTTCTCTTCCCCGCCCCGTTCCTGCCGACAATCGATATGGCCTCCCCCTCATCGACGATGGCGCTCACGTGGTTTGGACCAGGCATGCCTACTTACAGGCATTGCTTTTCGGAGATTCTCCTTTGAAAAGAGCATAAATCTCAGCGTATAACTTTTAAAATCCCTGATTCCATACTATAAACATTGTCACAAAGTATATTTATATCTTCTGAATTATGACTGG